>JBCDKV010000333.1:0-5945 GCA_038746215.1 Bacteroidota bacterium
GGAGTAATACAGCAGCAAAAATGAAAATTTAGGACATGGTAGTGTAATTATTTTTGCCGCATCTATTATTTCAACAAACATTTATCGTAATTTTGAATATATTCTGACCTATGCTACTGCCCCACCGTAATATGCCATTTACAACAAAATTATAATCAATCCATGAAAAGACTGCAAAATTCAATTTGGCTACTTCTTATTTGCTTGATTTTTTCTTTGAATCTGCTAAATGCCCAAATCAATTACAAGGGTGAAGTACGGTTTGGCAACGAATGGATCAACTACGACCAAACTTACTTCAAAATCGGGGTGACCGCAAATGGAATCTACCGATTGAGCTACGAAGATTTGGTAGCCGCAGGGGTGTACAATGAGCTACGGCAGCCCGAAGGCGCAGCCTTTAAAATTTTTCATCGAGGGGATGAAATACCGATCTACGTTTCAACAGATGACGTATTAGGCACAGCAGATTACATCGCATTTTATGGGCAAAGAAACGACGGCTGGTTGGATCAGTTTTTATACGATGACCCTACCAAACAGTTGAATCCCTTTTATAGTATGTACACCGATACCAGTACCTATTTTTTAACTTGGGATGACAGCAATACTGCGCCTAACAGAATCACTAGTCCAACTAACAACTTGGAGAATCTGCCCGAAAAAGAACCTTTCTGCTTCCGAACAACTAGCATTACTTACAGCAATACTTATCAGCAAGGGCTTCGCTACTTCAATCGAAGTGAAAGCATCTCTTCGCTTTATGATACAGGAGAGGGATTCTCCAGAAATGTACTCAATAACAGTCAAACCCAAACCATCGCAGCACCACAAGCCTACCTAGGAGAAAGCGAAGCAAGCGTAAAAGCACGTATAGTCACCAGAGATGGCGTTCACAATTTCAATCTTCGCCTGAACGGCATGGATATTTTACAGGAACAATTTGGTGGTTGGGTGGTCAAAGCATTTGAGACTAAAGTCGATGCTAGTACAATTAGAAATAGCAATCAGTTACTGATCGAAGGACTGTCAGAAGACGATGATAAGTTTAATTTAGTCAACACCAGCATCACTTATCCTGCCACTTTCAACTTTGAAAACCTAGCACAAATTGCTTTCCAATTGCCAGCTAGCGACAACGGACAGTACCTAGAAATTGAGAATTTTCAGCATAATGGTGTTCCACCTGTACTTTACGACCTGAAGAATCAACTACGCATACTACCAACCATTGATGGAAACAATTTGCAGGTCTTTCTCCCTGCTTCGGCAGCGGAAAGATCATTGATTTTAGTTAGCGAAAGCCGTATCAGAAGCGTAGATTTCATCAGGGAAAGGACGTTTGATGTCTTTGATTTTACGAATGAATCCTTTGATTATCTCCTACTTTCTCATCCCAAACTCATTGATGATGCCAATGGCTATGTACAAGCTTATGCCGATTATCGAGCCAGTGCAATAGGTGGTGCTTTCCGTCCAATCATCGTAGATGTCACCCAATTGTACGATCAGTTTGGTTATGGCGTCGAAAGACACGAAGTCGGGATTAAAAATTTCCTCACTTTAGCCCACGAAAATTGGAATAGCAAATATTTATTCCTGCTGGGCAAGGGAGAGAATAGGGTGTCTATCAGGAAAGGCGTGCATAAGGAAGACTTGAATTTACTGCCATCCTATGGTTTTCCAGATGCAGATTATTTGTTCACGGTCGGCGAGAACTTGGATCAACCGCGTTTTGCTTTTGGAAGAGTGGCAGCTTACACGCCCGAACATGTCAGAATTTACCTCAAAAAAATAAGGGAACACGAAGCCGTTTTTCAAAATACACAACAGACCATAGCCGATAAAGCTTGGACAAAGCGAGTACTACATTTTGCGGGAGGGGACGCTGGCATACAATCATCCATTAGAAACACATTAACTACCCTAAAAAATAGATTAGACACTAGTCTCTACGGCTCGAATACAATTGTCTTTGCAAAGGGATCGACCAGTACAGTATCTGATACGCCAGAATCGGTAGACAACCTCATCAATGATGGTGCTTCGATGCTCACTTTTTTTGGTCACTCCGCACCAACGACCCTCGATTTCAATCTTGATCCTCCCAGTAGTTACAGTAATAAGGGCAAGTATCCATTTTTCTACGCCATCGGCTGCAACACCAACCGCGTCATAGACTCGACGCTTACCCTGAGTGAAGAATGGGTTTTGATAGAAGATAAAGGCGCGATTGGCTTTTTTGGTTCTACTTGGACCACACAACTTTCGCCACTGGCACGTTACGCCACTACTTTTTATGAAAATTTAGGAAAAGACAATTACGGAGAGCGACTAGGAGATGTGATCAAGGCGACGATGGAAGAATTTGGTCTATCAGGAAGCTTTACCGATCAACAAGCCAAGCAGTTACTCATGCTACACGGCGATCCTGCGGCTAGAGTATACGCTTTTGAGCAACCCGACTACTTGGTCAATTCAGAGGAATCGCTGATTAGTCCAAATATCGTCGATTTGCAAAACGATAGTTTCCAATTAGAACTGGTTGTTCAAAATCTAGGGAAACATATCAACGATTCTTTAGATATTCTGATTGAGCATACACTAGCCGACGGAACTACACAAAAGTTGGCATCCTTACAGATTCCTGCACCTGACTTCAAAGATATACTATCCATCAATTTGCCACTCAGCAAAAAAGATAGCATAGCAACGGGCAAAAATGAATTAAAAATCACTTTGGACAGTAATGATAGATTAGCCGAAGGTCCATCGGGCGCAGAAAATAATAATGTCACCATCATACCCTTTTTCACGGCTCGTTCGGACATCAATCCAATTTATCCAGAAGATTTTGCTATTATCAATTCTGATAAAGTCGCTCTAAAGGCTTCTACTACCGATCCGTTCTCTAGAAGCCTAAAATATTTCATAGAAATAGATACCATAGAGGATTTTAATAGTGCCTTTAAGCGCGAAGTTATTTTGGAACAAATTGGTGGATTGATAGAATGGACAGTGCCTTTCCGATTGGAAGATGAGCAAGTTTATTATTGGCGGATTGGTCTTGATAATAATTTAACTAATACGGCGGAAGTTGTTTGGAAAACTCGTTCTTTCACCTACATCGAAAACAGTATTGTCGAAGGATGGAATCAAGGTCATTATCATCAGTTCGAGAAGAATTTTTATGAAGATTTGGTATTGCGCGAAAACTCTGATGAGCTTATTCTCGCTGACCGAACGAAATCTATAGAAGTCATCAATGGTACACCTTCCGCTGCGCTGAACTGGGGCGGTATGGCAATTTTTGAGAATGGTTTTAGGAGTAGTTCTTTTAATAATGTCCCCTGTGGAGGAGCTTCTGGTATGCCGATAGAGCGTATTAATATGGTGATCTACGACGGGAACAGGCTCAATGTAAGTGGTAGAAATCCTTCCCCCAACTGTTGGGATTGGAACGTGGACTGGCATATGTTCGATCCCAAGCTAGCAGAAGATCGCTTGAAATGGATGGATGCCATTGATGATATAACGCAGGGCGACTATGTCATCATTTATTCTGCTCAGCGAGCCGATAGGACTTACGGAGCAGACCAGTGGTCAGCAGATTCGCTACAATATGGTAGAAATATTTTCCAAGTTTTGGAAGCACAAGGTGTAAGGGGATTTAGAAGAGTAGCAAATGACCAAAAACCTTTTGTACTCATCTTCAGAAAAGGTCGTACTGATTTTGATGTAGTAGAAACCTATGCAGAAAGTTTTACCGAAAGAATAGAAGCAGAAGCGATCTTCATCGGTAGAAGAGCAAGAGGTATTGCAACATCCGTACCCATCGGGCCTGCGAGCGACTGGCAGAAAGTGGAGTGGGAAAATGTGGAACTCGAAGATTCCGATGCGGCATTTGTTATGGTTTATGGGTTGCCGACTCGTCTGGGTGCAAGGACTTTACTCGATTCGACAGACGTGCGAAGCATAGATTTGACACAAGTGGATGCTAAGCAGTTTCCGTACCTACAGCTCGAATACCACGTAGAAGACCGAGTCAATCGAACGCCTCCAAAACTGGATTATTGGCGTGTTTTGCACACCCCGTTACCCGATGTAGCACTTGCACCCAATTTGGGTTTTCGCTTTCAGGCTGATAGTTTGCAAAGAGGGCAACAACTCCAATTAGAACTGAGTCTCGCCAATCCTACCAACATTGCGATGGATAGTATTTTGATGAAATACACCATATTGGACGAGAAAAACAACGAATTGGTTTATCAAAAACGCAATGCGCCCATTGCTGGACAGTCGAGGATTAGTACCCGTTTTGATTTGGATACAGAACCCCTGAATGGTAACTATAAACTACTGATAGAAGCCAATCCTGAACAAGAACAAGTAGAGCAATACGAATTTAACAATATTGGTGTAAAGGAATTTTCGGTCCGTGGCGATCAGCGCAATCCTTTGCTCGATGTGACGTTCGACGGTTCGCGTATTATGAATGGCGACATCGTATCCGCCAAGCCACAGATTATCATCAATTTACAAGACGAAAACCAGTTTCTAGCCTTGAACGACACAGCACTGATGAAAGTAGGAGTGCGTTATCCTTCGGGAGAAGTGCAGCGTTTCTTTTTTGGCGGACAAAACATGACGTTCTACCCCGCCGACGAAGCCAATTTAGAGCGAGACAATCGCGCACGAGTGGAATTCGAGCCGATTTTCACAGAAAACGGCATTTATCAACTTCAAATTCTAGCAGAAGATCGCTCTGCTAACCAATCAGGCGATTATCTTTTCTCTGTTGATTTTGAAGTCATTACGGAAAGTCAAATTTCCAACGTCTTCAATTATCCCAACCCATTTTCTACTGCCACGCAGTTTGTTTTTACCCTCACAGGTTCAGAATTGCCAGAGGATATGCAAATCCAAATTATGACCGTTTCAGGTCGCGTCATTCGAGAAATTCGCATGGCAGAATTGGGACAACTCCGTATTGGGAACAACCGCACGGAATTTAAGTGGGATGGCACAGATGAATTTGGTGATCGACTCGCCAACGGGGTCTATCTCTATCGCGTGATGGTGAAAGGTGCGGGAGAAACGGAGTTTGAAAAATTCGATAATGATACCGATCAATATTTTCAGAGTGGCATAGGAAAAATGGTGATTATTCGTTGAAAAAGTGAGCGCATCTGACTCAAAGTACAAGAAATAGATTCACGTTCTTGGCTGAACTATAGTTCTTTTGAAAACAAAATAGAAAATTCATTTTTTATTCTGTTTTCAAAAGACAATGTCAAACGAGTAGATAAGCTTATGATCTTACTCCCAAGAAAGCAACTGAGAATTTGTGTTTCCGTTCGTCATACGACAAATTCAATTTTATGCAACATGGAATTTTGGACTATAAACAGCCCGAAAAGCGTCAACATCAACGATATGTCTATCTTGCCTTTGGTTTTGCGATGCTTAATTTGGTACTGCTGGTGGTTTCCATTGTGCAAAAGCCCTACATGGCGGAGTTGACAGATGTCTTTTACCTACCTTTTTTCACCAGATTTATCTTCATCGTCGTTTTCTCTTGCTCCATCGGCATTAGTGCATCTGCACTGAGCTTTCTTCGAAAAGAGCGTAATACTTTTCTGAAGTGGTTTAGTTTGTTTGTGAATTCAGCATTTTTTCTGTTATTATTTGCGACTATTTACTATTTGAAATCACTCAATGGGTAGGGAAACTTTATTCTGTAAATCGCTAAACTTGTCGTAACTTTGCTTTGTTCTGATGTGAATTATTAATTCTTTTCAGGAACAGGTTTTCGATAACTTAGAGGAAGTCGAAAAAGTCATAGGAATAAAATCGAAGACCAATTTCAAAAATTGATAGATAAAATGGCAACAACAATAACAACAGCACCAATTGCGCTGACAGATGGTGCAGTTCAACAGTTA
>JBCDKV010000334.1:0-5922 GCA_038746215.1 Bacteroidota bacterium
TTCAAGTTAATGATGTCGAGAGGAATTTGAGGGAGTTTTGGATTTAAGCAAGGCAAAAAACGTAGGCATCCGTACGGACGATGAGGCTTTTTAACGCCGCAGAAATTCAAAAATCACCAAATTACCCAACAGGATTAGCTTGAAAAACTACTACTTTACATTGCCAAAGTTGCAGGGACAATCTACAAAAAAGCTAAGAGCTTGTTTGGAAATTGATAATTGGTTTCTAAATGGCTCTTTTTTCCTCTTTCTACGTTGAAAAAATGCTCACTTATCCAGATAAACTCGCATTTTTTGCCTTGAAAGAGAAAAAAATAGCTCATTTTCAACTCAAAGATCAAAATCTAAACAAGCTCTAAGCCTTGTTGCTGTGCTCCTTTAAACAATCTCATCGACAAACGCTTGATGATTACTCAATTTTCGACAAGAAATGTATCTTCGCGCCATGATAGAAAAGATAGTTATCCTAGATTTTGGATCGCAGTATACCCAACTCATCGCTCGTCGAATCAGAGAACTAAATGTGTACAGCGAAATTATTCCCTACAACAAAGAAGTAGTATTTGATCAAAGTGTAAAAGGAATTATCCTATCGGGTAGCCCTTTCTCTGTTACGGATGAGCACGCCTTGAGAATTAATTTGGATGATTTACTAGACCAGCGTCCTGTGTTGGGGGTTTGCTACGGTGCGCAATACATTGCCCAACATTTTGGTGGGACAGTAGAAGCTTCTGAAAAAAGGGAATACGGCAGGGCTGAATTAGCAGATATACAAAGTTCCAACGCCTTGTTTAACCAGATTTCCCCCAACTCGCAGGTGTGGATGTCGCATGGCGATACCATTACAAAACTTCCAGCTCAATTCAGCTTATTAGCAAATACCAGCAGCATTCCAGTCGCAGCTTTCAAGCACGACGAATTGCCGATCTACGGGATTCAGTTTCACCCTGAGGTGACACATAGTTTGGAAGGAAAACAACTGTTGTCAAATTTTGTCTTAAACATTGCTGGGTGTTCGCAAGACTGGTCGCCTGCTTCCTTCCTAGAGCAAAGTGTGCAAGAACTCAAAGCAAAGATCGGAACGGGGCGGGTTTTGATGGGACTTTCTGGTGGCGTTGATAGTACTGTGGCGGCAAGTATGTTGCACGAAGCAATTGGCGATCAGCTAATTTGTTTCTTTATCAATAATGGCTTATTGCGTAAGAATGAGTTTGATGAAGTCTTGGAGGCTTACGAAGAAATGGATTTGAATGTTGTAGGTGTGGATGCCAGCGAAGCCTTTTTGAGTGAGCTAAAAGGCGTATCTGATCCAGAGCGAAAGCGTAAAATTATTGGTCGCGTATTCATAGAAGTCTTTGAACGTGAGGCAAATAAACTAGAAAATATTGAATGGTTGGGGCAAGGAACGATTTATCCCGACGTTATAGAGTCGGTGTCCGTACATGGTCCATCTGTGACGATCAAATCGCACCATAATGTTGGTGGATTACCCGAAAAATTGCAACTCAAAATCGTAGAACCACTACGAATGTTGTTCAAAGATGAGGTGAGAAGGGTAGGAGCAGCGTTGGCAATTCCTAAGGCTATTTTGGGAAGACATCCCTTTCCTGGTCCAGGTTTAGCTATCCGCATTTTGGGTGATATTTCTGCTGAAAAAGTGGCTTTATTACAAGAAGCAGATGCAATTTTTATAAATAATCTGAAAAAATTTGATCTTTACGATAAAGTTTGGCAAGCTGGAGCGGTTTTATTGCCTATAAAATCGGTAGGGGTGATGGGCGATGAGCGGACTTACGAGCAAGCGGTTGCCCTACGCTGCGTCAACTCTACCGACGGTATGACTGCCGAGTGGAGTAAGCTACCCTACGATTTTTTAGCACAAGTTTCCAGCGAAATTATCAATTCTGTTAAAGGTATAAACCGAGTTGTCTATGATATCAGTACAAAGCCTCCTGCAACGATTGAATGGGAATAAATTCACTTTTATCCTGATCGGTGCGCTCCTATTTGCCCTCTCCTCTTGTGATTTACTCAAACCACTTCCGAAAGATAAAGATCGGGACAAAGAAAAAGAGGAAGAACTAGACCCTATCGGTGGGGGAAGAATCTATAATCCCGAAACAGGAGAGTTCGAGAAATCGGATGAGGTGGTCTTGGAAACAATGGATACGATTCGCTGGAGGGAAATTTCTGCCAGAGAATATCCCCCTATTACCACCGAAGGTTTAGCTACTGAAAATTCAGATGGTGGCAGAGGGCAGGTACTAGAGGAAGGTGAGTTTGGAACGCAGCTACTAAGTTCGTATAATGTGTCTATGATGCTGCCCTTCTTAACCGACCGATTTGATGGAAGTGAAAGTAATCTAGATTTGCAATCTCGCTGGGCAGTACAATTTTATACGGGCGCGAAGATTGCGATAGAGCAATTGGATCAGGAAAGAACCAATCTGAAAGTATCCGTTTACGATACAAAAGCAGATGAACGCATACTAAATGAAGTCCTACAGCGCGATACGGGTTTCATTGCGAGTTCTCATTTAGTCATGGGAACGGTAAAGGGCGAATGCGTTGCTCGAATGGCGCAATACGCCAAAGCCCAGCAAGTACCTTTCGTTTCTCCTTTTAGCGCAAATACTAAGATCACGAAAGAAAATCCTTACTATATTCAAATTAATCCATCCATTGCCACTCATTTGAAAGCCATTACTCGTCACGCACGCTCTAATTACAACAGTGATCAGATCGTAGTGGTTGCTAAAAGAGGCGATCAGAGTGAAGCCATCATGAACTATATTCAAGAGCTGAACTACGAGATTGCGGGCAGTAATTATGCACCCCGATTTGAAGAATTAGTCATTCAGGACGATAGTCCTACCATGGAAAACACCAATTTGGATGTGGTCATGCGTAGCGGAAGAACGACCGTATTTATCCTACCGATTATGCGAGATCGAGAGGGAAAAGACAAGGATTTTATCTATGCCTTTTTGAGAAAAGCTTACCTAGCGAGTAGAAGCAATGGTAATTCCGTAGTGATCTATGGCATGAGACATTGGCAATACTACGATGATGCAGATCCAAATTATTTCGAGAATTTGAATGTTCATATTAGTAGTGAGTACTACGTTGATAAGTATTCAGAAGTAGTCAGAGACTTCAGAAGACGCTATTACGATCTGTACGGCACAGTACCTAGTGCAGAAGCTTTCCGCGGATTTGACAATATGCTTTATTTTGGCAGAATGCTCAAAAAGCACGGTACTAAATTCTACGAATTTTTCAACCGCGAAGTCGAGGATGCCCTTCACACCACCTACAATTTAGAGCCGATTACGCCCATAGTGGAAAACAATTATGGGCAAGAGATATACGGTACGCCAGATCGCTTTGAAAACCAGTATGTACACATTTTGAAGTTTGAAGATTACTATTTCCAGCCTGCGGAATAGAAAAATAAATAAGCAAACCATTGTCACAAAAAGATACTGCCATTCTCTTGGTGCATTGTCCCGACCAAGCGGGGATTGTCGCAGCAGTTAGTGACTTTCTCTATAAAAACAATGGGAATGTCATCAGTCTAGAGCAACACGTAGACAAAGAGATTAACCACTTTTTCATGCGTGTAGCATGGGAATTGGAAGGTTTTCGTATTCCCAAAGCAAAGATTGAGGATTATTTCACTACTTTAGTGGGCGATCATTTTCAAATGAAGTGGGAGTTGCATTTCTCAGATAATGTGCCACGTATGGCGGTTTTTGTATTGAAAGTTTCGCATTGCTTATATGACATCTTGCAGCGTTGGGCATCCAAAGAATGGCGACTCGAAATCCCTTTAATTATCAGCAATCACGAGCAGCTTCGCTCTATCGTCGAACGCTTTGATATTCCCTTTTACCACTTCAATATCAATAAAGCCAACAAAGTGGAACAGGAAAAAGCGATGCGCCAGTTGCTGCAAGAAGCGCAAGTCGATTTCATTGTTTTGGCACGCTATATGCAAATTATTACCCCTGAATTAATTGATGCTTACCCAAGGCAAATCATCAATATTCATCATTCTTTTTTGCCTGCTTTTATCGGGGCAAGACCTTATCATCAAGCTTACCAACGTGGTGTAAAACTGATTGGTGCAACCAGCCATATTGTCACAGAAAATTTAGATGCTGGACCGATAATAGAACAAGACACCATCAAAATTACGCACCGAGAAAGTATTAAAGACTTGGTCAGAAAAGGAAAGGATGTGGAGAAGCGAGTGCTATCGAGAGCCATTTGGTTAAAGATCAATCATCGTATTTTGCCCTACAAAAATAGGACGGTGATTTTTGAATAGGGTAGTAGCTGTGTTCTATTTTGGGTGAGAAGTGCATTTGCTTTTTTGTTGAACTGTTTCTTCGCTTTCAAAGAAACTTATGGACAGCAACAGATCTTATTTTTTTGGCATTTGACTCAGATATAGTTCAGGTCAATATCCGCAAATTGAGCAACAAGTATGCTCCGTAATTCTCTTCGGACGGGAACACAAATTTCAACTTATTTTTTGGAGAAAAATAAGTTGAAATTTGTGTTCCCGTCCATAAAAAACCTTTTGGCATACTCGTTGCGCGATCTCAAGCTCTTACTTCCAACACTCATCCATCTTCTCTACAAGATGTGCGGAGTGATTTCAAGGCTTCTGCATCTGCTATTTCGAGTGTTCCGCCATCGTCTGCTAATTCGACTTGAAGTGGGAAAACAAGACTAGGCTTTTCTTCTGTATCTCTGTTTTCGCTGTGCCAAGTCTTCAAGGCGCGTTTCAGTGCTTTAGCGTCCTCTACTGCTACAGTCTCTCCGTCTGGAAATTCAATACTGAGGGGAAAGACAAAGGTGAAGCATTTTTGCGCACGTTCTCTTCTACATTCTCTATCGCGTGGTTTGCATTCGAAAAATTCTTTTGCACATTCCTTTTTTAGTGCTTTCAGTGCTTCTGCGGATTCCACAGTGATGAGTTCGCCTTCTTCGTCCAAGAGTTCTACTGGAAACGCTAGCTCTGGATAAGCTTCGGCTTCTGGATTTGCTTCTTTCCAAGTACGGATAGCTGCTTTCCAAGCTTCATAATCTTCGACTTCAACGCTCGATTCATCAGGGAAATTGATCGTGATGGGAAAGACGAAATCATAGCAACCAAAACGACCGATGTTACCACGGGATTCTATTTCGTAGATTGCATCATTAATGAAGTCTGTTACAGTCGTTTGTGCTAAATTTTCTACAGCTGTTTCTTTTTCACAGGCCGTGAACAACAGACTAAGTGCGAATACACTGGAAAGTGCAAACCCCAAAAAATATCTTTGCATGGAATGAAAAATTAATCAGAATCTCGTGATGAATTAGTAAGGCATTGCATACACACTCATCATCCAATTCTTAGTTCAATAATTTATTTACATCCACTAGGTACATTCAAATGTAAGAGGGTTGCCTGTAAGGAATAAAAAAAGCTATTTTTTTTGAGTTGGAAATTTGATCGGTGGAGGGAAGAATAATTGTCGAGTCAATTTACAGCGGATATTCGATACTCATAAAAATACATAGAAGTAAGTACTCAATCAAGGAGATGATGGCGGGCAACTCTAAGTTTGGCTGTCATCTAAGTGCGTTAAATGATAGGTAAGCTCGAAGCTGCCCGTCAATTGACCAAAGCATACTTCGAGCATTGCTAGAAGCTTTGTAACGGACAAAAAATAAGTTCCTCATTTTGACCGAGCAGATTTTGTTCTGCTGTAAGGCAAAAAACGTAGGCATCCTTTTGGATGGCGAGGCTGTTTAACATTCTTGCAGTGTTGCTCGCAAAAAAGATTAAGTATCTTTTTAACGAAAAGAACCGCTAGCATGAGTGAGCGATCCCAAAGGGTGAATGTTGAGAACATTCAAGCGAATGAA
>JBCDKV010000335.1:0-5914 GCA_038746215.1 Bacteroidota bacterium
GAAGAAGGCAATGATTTTCATATGGTGCTGGTGGCATCGAGTATTCGACAAAAACTGGAACAAAATGTCGGCGAACTCAGTCGGATTGCGGAACAGGCAAAAGCACTACTCTCTGACTTGGAAGTTTTTACAGAGGAGGGCAGAAAACTGGTGGAAGGCTGATTTTGGATTTTCATCCTCATAAGAGGCTCAGCAACTTCCCGTGTGTGTTCTAACGTTTAGACTACTGGATATTGGGGTAAAACAAACCACTAAGGCACTAGGAAAAATAAGATAATTTACTGAAAACCAAGTTATAGTAGCTATATGTTGGCTACTCTTCTAAGATTGTAATTTGAACCCAATGGATCGGTAAGCCCTGAGGATTGCCGAGCCTACTGTTACTAGCTGAATTTCCTAGTGTTCCTAAGTGTTCTTGGTGTTTCATTTTGTGTTTTGTCCAATAGTATGCACTAAGTTCACAAAGCCTCCAGCGCTCAAAAACCAGCGCTCAGGCTTCGCAAACTATTCAGAGGTTTTTTCTTAGTGCTCCTAAGTGCATTTAGTGTTTCGTTCAGCGTCTACACTAAAAAATTCTAACTTTTACAACATGACCATATTAGACAAAATCGTCGCGCAAAAAAAGATCGCAATCGAGCGCAGCAAGCAAATCCACAGTATTCAGGACATTACTGCCCGTCCACTTTTCGAGCGGAAGACCCATTCGCTTCGTGCAGCCTTGCAAGACACTCAACAACTCGGTATCATTGCTGAATTTAAGCGGCATTCTCCTTCACAGGGCGATATCAACGCAACGGCAGATTTGAAGGAAGTGACACAGGGCTACGCTCGGTCGGGTGCATCTGCGCTTTCGATACTCACCGATACGCCCTTTTTTAAAGGAACGACAGAGGATTTACAACAAGCCAGAGCTGCCAACAATTGCCCCATTTTGCGCAAGGACTTTATCATAGATGAATATCAGATTTTAGTGGCTAAAAGTTTGGGCGCGGACGTCATTTTGTTGATTGCAGAATGTTTGACCGCAAAGGAGGTTGCTCAATTAGCGAAATTCGCTAAGGAACTTGGACTAGAAGTTTTGATGGAAGTCCACTCCGCCGAGCAACTGGATAAATTAGTCCCCGAAATTGATGTGGTAGGCATCAACAATCGAAACTTGAAGACCTTTGAAGTGAGCATTCAAACTTCCATTGAGCTTTACGATGCTATTCCTAATGACTTCCTAAAAATATCAGAAAGCGGCATTAGCAATCCAAACGTTATTTATGATTTACGAAAAATCGGTTTTCACGGCTTTCTGATTGGAGAATATTTTATGCGAGCTGCTAGTCCTCCACAGCGACTGAAAGAATTTGTACAAAGAGTGTATGCACTCGAAGATTTGCTGAACAATGCGATTGCTTAGTAAGGAATCTTGTGGAATAGCATTGGGGCTGTGCAAAGTCCCGTTTTTACTAACGTTATACTTGAGAACAATCTGGCGATGCAAATTAATCGCTCAATAGGTATGCTCTGTAAAAATCTCCAAACAAGCTCTAAGCATCGTTCAGAACTTTGTATGTAAAAACAAAAACCTATACTCATTCAAAACTCAAGCGATTTAATGCTGCATTTTTCAAGCGCCCAAGCGGTTCACATAGAAGTCATCTTGCCTTTGCCGCTACCAAAGACGTATTCCTACTACGTTCCAGAAGAATGGGTCAACCAAATTCAGTTCGGAGTACGAGTAGAAGTACAGTTTGGAAAAAATAAAATATACGCAGCACTAGTCGCTAAAGTGCAAAAGGGACAGCAAGCAGGTGCGCCAAAATCTAAACCCATCATCGCCGTACTAGACCAAGTTCCGATCATTACGACGACTCAATTGGAGCTGTGGCAATGGATGAGCAACTACTATCGGTGCAGCCTCGGAGAAGTGATGAATGCTGCCCTACCCGCTCATTTAAAACTAGCCAGCGAAACCCAAGTTGTCATCAGTCCACTCTACGATCCAAATATGAAAGGACTGAGCGACAAAGCTTTTCTAGTGATGGAAGCTTTGCAAAACAATGGCACACTGACGACCAATCAGATTCGCGATTTGTTGCAGCAAAAAAGCGTCTATGCGCTGATGCGAAGTTTATTAGAACAAAAATTAATTTACCTCAAAGAGGACATTCAATCCAAATACAAGCCAAAAAAAATAGCTTGCGTCCGTTTGCAAACAGCTTACCAAGCTCCCGAAAACCTATCGGCTGCTTTTGACCTTTTGAAACGCTCCGAAAAGCAAACCAACGCACTCATGGCTTACCTCCAATTGTCGCGCCAACAAACGCACGTGCGCAAGCAGGATATTTATAAACGGGTGGACAAAGTAGATAGTAGCACTTTGAATGCCATGCAAAAAAAAGGTGTTTTTGAACTCTACGAGCGCGAAATCAGTCGAGTGGGTAGCTACGACGAGGCATTAGAAGAAAAATTTGAACTCTCGGAACAACAGACACGTGCTTTGGCGGAAATCCAGCAGGGCTTTGATCAAAAAAATGTCGTCTTGCTACACGGCGTGACGGGCAGTGGAAAAACCAGAGTCTACATCGAACTGATGCAGCAAGCAGTGTCGCGAGGGGAACAAGTCTTGTATCTCTTACCCGAAATTGCACTGACAACCCAAATTATTCAACGTTTACAGCGCATATTCGGCAATCAAATTGCGGTCTATCATTCTCGCATCAGCAACAACGAGCGAGTGGATATGTGGAAGGAAGTGTACGCCGATAAACCGATTGTCTTAGCCGCTCGCTCGGGTATATTTTTACCCTTTCAAAACCTAAAACTCATCATCGTCGATGAGGAACACGATCCTTCTTTCAAACAAAACGATCCCAATCCACGCTATCAAGGACGCGATACTGCGATTTATTTAGCGCATCTACACGAAGCTAAAGTCTTGCTAGGTACTGCCACGCCTTCCTTAGAATCCTACCAAAACGTCATCTGGAAGAAATACGGACTAGTAGCCATGAAGGAGCGATTTGGGGGCTTGGCACTACCTGAAATTCAAATCATCGACCTGAAAGATGCGGTGAAAAAGAAGCAGATGCAGTCGCATTTCAGTACGGTATTGATCACAGAACTGCAAGCAGCTTTAGAGCGAAAAGAGCAAGTCATTTTGTTCCAAAATCGCAGGGGTTATGCGCCCGTCTTGCGTTGCGAAACTTGTGGCTGGCACCAAGAATGTGTGCATTGCGATGTCAGTTTGACCTACCACAAATTCCACGACCGATTGAAATGCCATTATTGTGGGTTTAGTATGACGATACCCGAAGCCTGTCCTGCCTGCGGTGTTTTAGGACTAAAAATGCAAGGCTTTGGGACGGAAAAAATAGAAGACGAATTAAAAATATTCCTCCCCGACGCTGCCATCGCCCGTATGGATTTGGATACGATTCGCACCAAGAATGCACTGGTACGAATGATGACCGATTTTGAAGAAAAACGCATTGATATTTTGGTGGGTACGCAGATGGTCACCAAGGGCTTGGATTTTGAAAATGTGGGCATAGTAGGCATTTTGAGTGCCGATCAATTGTTGCAATTTCCCGATTTTCGAGCGGGCGAACGGGCGTTCCAGTTGATGACGCAAGTGAGTGGGCGAGCAGGACGCAAGCACAAACAAGGCAAAGTGCTTATCCAAACCTTCAATCCTGCGCATCCTGTCATTCGAGAGGTGATCGACAATGATTTTGATACTTTCTTTTCACGTGAAATCACGGAACGCAAGCAGTTTAGCTATCCGCCCTTCATACGATTGATCAAAATTACGCTGAAACACAAAAAGCCAGAGACCCTCAACAAAGCCGCTAAAGTTTACGAAAAAGTCTTGAAAGATAAGCTAGGCGATTGGGTGATTGGTCCTGCCATTCCATACATCAGCAGGGTGCGTGGGCAATATCTACTGGATTTTATCATTAAATTGGAACGTGATGCCAAAAAGGTACATTATGCGAAATCCTGTATCTCACTAGCTGGAAATTTGATGAAGCAAACGGAGGGTTGTTCGGGTGTTCGCGCGAGTGTAGATGTTGATCCGATGTAGTTTGTTGCTGGGAAATTTACTAAATTTCTAACATTTGGCAAATCTAAATGCTAGATTCATCACTTTACCACTCATCACTAACTCACCGTTTAGCCGCAAAATTCAGCTCCAAATTAGCAGGCAGGGCAGCCCCCGTGAAAGCTCGATTGAGCAAGAACACCAAGACAAAAGTAAACTCATCTTGGGTCAAAGTGGTCTGCAGGTTATTCAAATTAGCGATCAGTTCTACTTCCCGACCTGTATTCAATGGAATATTATCGCGAAAGAAAATTTCTCGTCGGCACTTCTCGAATACTTTATTGATATTGGCAGTATTGTCTTCACATACTCGGATGACAATTTCCTGTGCAAAAGCAAAATCGGCAATACTTTGATCGCCTCGAATGCGAGCGGAAGCGGGCGATATTTCCAGTATATCTTCTTCTAGAACATCTCCAAAAAAGAAACTTTTATTGGTCGGCACGTCCCGAAAAAAGATGTAATGCGACTCCAAAGTATTGAGTCCAGGCGGCACCGTAAACCGATTTTGTGGGTAGTTCATCTGAAAGGCAACACGCAGATCGTCTTTGGAACAACCCATCAAAAGTAGACACATACAAAATATACAGCAATAGCGCATAAGACGTGGTATTATTGATGACAATCGCTAAAAGCTAGACTTTGTTTATTCGTTGAATTGTTGATCTGTTTATGGCACAAATTCCCTTGATCTTACTTTTTCGGGTCAGTGACTATCAGTTAAACATATCAATATCATAAACAGAAAAAATTTTCTTGTGATTGCCTTATAGCATTATTTGAGTTTTGAGTTTAGGCGTGTATAAAGTCTCATTTTTCTTAACAGCAAACAGCCTGAGTTTAATGTTAATGTAAGAAAATAGTGCAACAGGTGTGCTCGATAGGTTTCTTCGGACGGAAACACGAATGTCAACTTATTTTTCGACATGTTTATCCAAGTCGTAAAAGTAGTTGACATTTTAGTACTCTAATTGCTAATTTTTATTTAGGCGTGTACGAAGTTTTGAGAAACACTCGGAACAAGCCTTAGTAAAGCTCCTGAGATCGCGCAACAAGTATGCTTAAAGGATTTTTATGGACGGAAACACAAGTTCTCGGTTATTTTTCTCAGGAAAAATAACCGAGAACTTGTGTTTCCGTCCGAAGAAATCCACTGAGCATACTTGTTGCTCAATTTTCTTGTGTTGACTCAGGCTGTTTCTAAGTAGAATGTTAAGAACAATAAAACTTCGTACAGCCCTAATCTTTGTTTCATAAAAAATAGCAATTTGGGTGGTTCTCTTTGACAGAAATGAGCTTATTTCTGTCCGAAGGGACTCTTGAAAGCAAATATTCACAAACAAGGTCATCTAAAGAAGATCATACCAAGAACAATGCAACAATGAAACAAAATCACCGCACTGCCGCAAATTTAATCGCCTCCGTACTCCAAGTCTTAGCATTTTTCAGAGCAGGAATGACTGCCTCCACTTCATCCACAAAAGTCCACATCTCCAAATGTTCTTCGTTCATAAAGTGTTCTGATACACATTTTTCCAACATGGCTTTTAACGGATCATAATAACCCTTAGTATTCAAAATGACGATTGGTTGGGTAAAAAGTCCGAGCCGCTTTAAAGTGATGGCTTCCATCAATTCTTCTAATGTGCCACAGCCGCCTGCCAGCGTTACGAGTCCATCCACGCCTTCGATCAGTTTGGTCTTTCGTTCGTGCATATCCGCTGTAAATTCAAAATCTTTCACTCCTTTGTGCATCCACTCCACGGCTTGCATAAATTTGGGCATGATGCCCTTGATCTTACCGCCTTCAGCTAGCACCAC
>JBCDKV010000336.1:0-5907 GCA_038746215.1 Bacteroidota bacterium
GATCGCAAAAATAGCAAAGTAGGAAGACAAGGTACTCACACGCTGTTCGGATTCGTAGAGCGCTTGGTAGCTGCTGTCTAAAAAGGCATAATCAAATATAAAGCCAGGCGCGAATTTTTGGTAGAGTGATTCGATCGCAGCAAGGGCTTCTGCTGTTCTACCCGACTCTAATCTTGCGACCACATTACCCGTACTCGCCATCCGAAAGTAGGCTGGCCCTACAGAACTGTGAAGTGATCTATAATGAAAGTCTTGTAGCACACCGATGACTTCGAACTGAAAATTTTCTGAAAGCCGAATCTGTTTTCCAATTGCCTCTTCTGCGGAAAATCCCATAGCGGCTACGGCTGCTTCGTTGACGATTATTTTACTGCTATCGGCTGCAAACTTTCTATCGAACCACCTGCCTGTAGCCATCTGAAATTCCATCGTTTCGTAGAAATCGTAGTCCACAAAAAACCGCTCGAAGACCGTCCGCTCCTCTGGTGCTTTTCCGTCCCATTCCACACCTGGATTGGAACTGACTTGCCCCATCAAACTATGACTTGTGCTGCCCGCTTGCACTATTCCTGGTAGTCTTTTTAATTCACTGAAAAAAGTCTCGCTTCGATCATAAATATCTCCATCTTGGCTAAATAAAATGACATTGTCTCGATTGTATCCAAGTGGTTTGCTACTGAGGTATTCGGTTTGGCGATGAATGACGACCACGCCAATAATGAGCATAATCGTGATGGTGAACTGGAAAATGACCAATCCTTTTCTTGCCCAAATTTCGCCTATGGAATTTTTGATTTCACTTTTGATGACTTGAATCGGTCGGAAATGAGAAAGGTAGAATGCAGGATAGCTGCCTGCTAAGACTCCCGTCACCAATGCAGTAGTAGTGGCAATAGCCATTAACTCAGGCGTCCAAGAAAGTACAATACTTTTGCCAGTAATGGCATTGAACGGAGCAAGCAGCAGAAAGACCAGCACACCAGCGATCAGCATGGCAACAAAAGCAATCAAGACCGATTCTCCAATATATTGACGAATCAAGCTAGCTCTTCCAGCTCCAATCGCTTTGCGGATACCCACCGATTTTGCCTGCTTGGAGGCGCGAGCAGTGGATAGGTTCATAAAATTGATGCAAGCAATCATCAGAATAAAAATAGCCACCACAGCAAATAATTGGACATAGTCGATGCGGCCTCCGTCTGGTACCCCATTGGTATAATTGCCATAGAGGTATTGATCTGAATATTTTTTAAGGAAAAGTTCCTGATTGCTGTCCGACACCTTAGATTTGAGGTATCCTGCAATTTTTTCCGTCGTTGCTTGCGCATCAGTACCTTCTTGAAGGACAACATAGGTAGGTGGTCCTGTATTCGCCCAATTCGTTGCCCAAGTAGCCCGATCCAAAAAGTCTTGCAAGGGTAGAACAAAATCAAATTGATAGGTTGACTTTTCATCAATATTCTCAAAGACTCCACTAACTGTAAAATTCCGATTTTCTGCGTATCGAATCGTCTTGCCCATTGCATTTTCTACACCATCAAAGAATTTGTTGGCTAAGTCCCTAGAAATACAAATAGAAGTTGGATCAACAAGCACAGTATTAGGATCGCCTGCGAGCAATGGGTAGGTGAAAATATGGAAAAAGTCTTTCCCTGCGTGATAACCAGGTGATCTCAGAAAGGTCTCTTCATGGGATAATAGTACGGGATGAATCCAAGTGGTGGTCACCGAATATTGAATATCTGGAAAATCTTCTTTTATGCTTGCTCCCAAAAGTCCAGGCGTACTACGAGATACTGCCTTTCCACTAGGATAGCGCTGCAATGCCATCACCTGATACAAGCGGTCGTCTTTTTCGTGGAATTTGTCGATGGACAATTCATCTTGTACCCAAAGATAGATGAAGCAGGCACAGCTTAATCCTACGGTCAATCCAATAACATTTATGGCAGAGGAGAACTTTTGTTTGAACAGATTCCTCAAAGTGATTTTTAACAAATACATAGGTGAGCTTGAATTTTTTACTCTATTTGAATGGATTAATAATAAAACAATAACTTTTCAATATACATGCCAAGTTTTTAACTCATTGATTATGAGTAACTTGACTCAAAGAGGAGATAAACCTTGTATAAATTTGGACAGTGAGTTGTATTGGATTTGGACAGTGAGTTACTCCAGTCCGTTTACTAAGCTTTGATTTAAAATATCGCCAATAAGGACTGCCCCTGCCGTAAAATATTGCCAGCTTTCCCAGCTTCACGCGTGCTGTCCATTTGCATTGATGCTATTTATTCATTCCGCAAATTTTTCACTGGATTCACCAAAGCCGCCTTCACACTCTGCACACTCACCGTCAACAAAGCAACCCCAATCGCTCCAAAGCCAGTCAACGCAAAAACCCACCACGAAATATGGATGCGATACGCAAAGTTTTCGAGCCACTGATTCATGGCGTAGTAAGTAATGGGAATGGCGATGACGAAGGCAATGATGATCAGCTGTAGAAAGTCTTTGGACAGCAAAGCAACTAGACTACTCACACTTGCACCTAGCACTTTTCGGATACCAATTTCTTTGGTGCGTTGCAAAACTTGGTGAGACATCAGACCAAATAATCCCATACAGGCAATGAACAAAGCCAAGAGGGTGAAAATATTGAAGGCTTTTCCAATACGCTGTTCTGATTCGTACATTCGTTGGTAGGCTTCATCTAAGAACTGAACATCATAAGAATATTGGGGCAAAATAGTCTTCATCGTATTTTGAAGGTAGGCGAGTGTACTTTCCACTTCTTCCATGTCCATTTTCAAAGCAATACGACCAAAACGACTTCGATTGCTGTTGTTGTGTAAGGTCATGTAAAGCGGTTCAATCCTCAAATCGAAGGGTTGAAAGTGAAAATCCTTGACCACGCCAACCACTTGTCCGTCTCTAAACTGTTTGCCGACTGCCGATTCCCAGCCAATGGCTTTGACTGCCGATTGATTCAAGATATATTTGGCGGTGGTATCTGTTGATGTGTTGGGTGCAAAATTTTGCCCTTCAACTAGCTCTATTTCAAAGACATCCAAGTAGTTATGATCGACGAAGAATCGATAAATGGGCAATTGCGTTTCACTCGGATTGCCTTCCCAAGTGTTCACTACCCCTTGACTGTTGTTGTTCAGTGGAAGCGTTCTGGTAAAAGAGACGTCTTGAATTTTGGGATGCTTCAAAAGCTCTGTTCGGATGACTTCTGATTTTTCGTTGACTTCTTCTTGTGCATAAGAAATGAAAGCGATTTGGTCTCGATTGTAGCCGAGCTTTTTGTTCTGAATATACTGCAATTGACTGTAGACAATGAGTCCACCTGTGCCGAGAACAATCGCTGCTACAAACTGTCCTGTCACTAGCACATTCCTCAAAGAGCGTCCTTTTTTGCTAGCACCAGAAAGCATGCCCCGAAAAGCTTTCACGGGATTGACCTTCGATAGCACAAGCGAAGGATAAAGCCCCGATAAGCCTCCAATCAATAGCGCAAGCAACAGCATTCCTACAAATATCCATTGATTGCCGACGACTAAAAATGGAATATCCACGGTCACTAACTGACCGAAAGTAGGCAATAGATAATAAACCAAAGCGACCGCCAATCCCAAACTCAGGAAGGTCATTAAAAAGGATTCTCCTAGTAACTGTCCAATGAGTTGTCGCTTATTAGCACCTAATACTTTTCGGACGCCCACTTCCTTAAATCGGCGAGCAGAACGAACAGTAGCCAAATTCATATAATTAATGGTCGCCAAGAGCAGAATAATCAAACCAATAGAGGCAAAGAAATAGATGTTCCAAATGCTATTGTTTCGCCCAATCTCAAAATTAATATCAGAGTATAAATGGATATCAGTGAGCTGTTGCAAAAAGAATCGCGCATCAATGTTGAGGCTGAGATCATATTTGGTATTAACGTAGTTTAAGGCAGATTGAATTTTTGGGCTAAAGGCAGCGTGCATTTTTTCTTCCAGCACCTTATAATCATGACCTTCAGCTAGTCGCAAATAGGCTTTGTAATTGTTACTGATCCATCCGCCTTCCAAGTCATTGACATCATTGGCGTAGTCCTCCCAATTTTGTAGGGATAGGATATAGTCGTAGGTGAAGTGTTGATTCTTGGGTACATCCTCAATGACTCCTTTCACGGTGAGTAGTCGATCCTCTCCAAACTTGATTGTTTCACCAATAGGAGAAGTATTCCCAAAATATTTCTGCGCCAGCGCGGCAGTCAATAAAATGCTGTTGGGATCTTTCAATGCCGATCGCCCTTCTCCTGCTACCACTGGAATCGTGAATACATCAAATAGCCATTCATCTGCGTAAAGACCGAGTTCGCGGAATTTGTCTTTTTCTGTTGTGAGTAGGTTGTTGCCCAACTGTATGGTCGTAGCTGCTTCCACTTCAGGAAATGCTTCCATCAGACTAGCCGTTAATACAAGCGGTGTAGTAGCAAACTGATCCGAACCACGAAAAGCATTGCCTTTTTGCTGCTGCGCAATCCGATAAATTTGATCTACTTTTTCGTGCTGCTGATCGTAGCTCAATTCGTATTGCAGATAAAAAGCAATCAGAATGAAACAAGTCATCCCAACGGTCAAGCCCAAGCTATTGATGAAGGTGTACAGCCTATTTTTGCTGAGGTTGCGGAGAGTAGATTTTAGATAGTTTTGAAACATAATGAATTCTTTTTGTTATCCTTATCGCCCAATATTCATGCCAAGGGATTTAAGTCATTCATCTTTAGTTATTTATCCTATTTCAGTGATCAAAAATGTATAAATATGGACAGGTAGGTGTATTGATTTGGAGCGTGCTAGTGCGACTAGTCCAAATTAATTGACAGTTTTAAACCACTCTAATCTCAATATTGATAAGGGTTTTTAATTGTTAGTTAATTAGGCTTTAGATCACTAGATTATAAAATCTTGCTAAACAGAGCAGCGATAATATCTTGTTTTAGAAAGTTTGTAAGAAATAAGGAGCAATATTTCTTTTTTAGTGTATAATTTTTATAATTTTGTTACAGAATCAGACCATTGCATTAAATTGTGTCAAGATGCTAAAAAGGAATTTGAGATATTTGAGAAAGAAGAAAAAAGTTTCACAAGAGGTAGCGGCATCGGGAATAGGCATTGCTCGTTCAGCGTTGGCATCTTACGAAAGTGGTCGATCTGAGCCTAAATCGGGTGTTTTGTTGAAAATAGGAGATTATTTTGATATCAATATTCATGATTTATTGAACTCCGATCTTGATGCACCACTTTTTCAGAAAAAAGGCTCGGCATCTAAAAGCTTGCGAAATCAGGATGTGAGAATCCTGACAGTCACTACCAATGACCCAGAAAAGCAAAACATTGAATTTGTACCTGTTTCTGCAATTGCAGGCTATGCTCAAAGTTTTGTCGAACCTGAATTTGTGAAAGAATTACCTCGTTTCTCTCTTCCTAAATTGTCAGAAGGACATTATCGAGCATTTGAGATTAAAGGAGATTCCATGCCACCGATCGATGAAAATTATATAGTGGTCGGGCAATTTGTAGAACATTATTCGAACCTAAAAAATGGTAAACGGTATGTTTTACTTACCAAAGAAGATGGCTTAGTCTTCAAACGGGTTTTTAGTGAAGTCACTCAAAATCAGCGACTAATTTTGATCTCCGATAATCCTGAATATACTCCTTATAGTGTTAAAATTGATAATGTTTTAGAAGCTTGGGAGATGAAAGCTTTTATTGGCGCCCGTTCCTCGCCCCTCGTTCCCCATTCCCAAACCTCTCCAGCGGCCGCAGTCGTGGCAAGCTTGCAGAAGACCCCGAGACGGGAGCACCTTCCATCCACCGTCCACCGTCCACCGTCCACCGCTTATGCGCA
>JBCDKV010000337.1:0-5906 GCA_038746215.1 Bacteroidota bacterium
AAAAAAGTGCATTTCCATCTTTGTTGATTTGTTGAACCGTTTATTTGTTTAATACGCTTATCATCAACGTATTACAGTTCAACGAATAAACAATTTAAACAGATAAACAGGTATATTCGTTTGCACAGATTTATCCCGTTTACAGTATAAATGAAACGTTCAAAAGCATAAGACGTCTTACACGCCAAATAAAAAATAGATAATTATGAACAGAAGAAAAGCACTTGGTACTATTGCATTGGGCTCGGCGGCGGTAGCTTTTCTGCCGCAGTGTACGAATAAGGAGGTGCTACCTGTTTTTGAACACTTTGAAGTAGAGCGAAAGTTATACCAACTACTCAGTCACCTGAGTCAGATCATTTTGCCCAAAGCAACCTTACCCATTGAAACTATGGAACCCACGTCTGAATACGTACTCAATGTCATAGATCAATGTTATGCCCCATCTGATCGTACTCGCTTTTTAGAAGGCTGGCAGGCGTATCGCGACTATTTGAATCTAGAGGTAAAAAAATCCGTTCGACGATGGGACGAAGCACAAGTCGATAGTGTACTAACTAATTTGGAGCAACGTGATGCAGAAATGGATAGTCTAGCTTATTTTTATCAGCAGACAAAAGCACTGACCAAGGAGCATTTTACTACTTCCTCTTACTATATGACTAATTATTTGGAGTACAAATTTATACCTGGTGGTTACGAAGCCTGTGTAAGCGTTTAGGGAACTTGCCGCACTTTGTAATTGCACACTTACTTTAACTCCAATTTTCATTCCTAAGAAGCAACCGCAGTAGTGTTGAAAATTTTCTCAAACTTCCTTGGTAGAGCTTGATGTACTTCAACTGACTTTTCAGTGATCGGATGTTGAAAAGCCAAAGTGGAAGCGTGCAAGTACAAGCTATTGCCACGGGTGAGAAAACCTTCTTTCCCGTAGGTTGAATCACCTAGAATCGGATTACCTTGTTGGGATAAATGAATCCGAATCTGATGGCGTCTGCCCGTTAAAATTTTGACTTCTAGCAAGCTCAAATAATCGTACTTTGCCGATACTACGGCGTCGAGCACCCGAAAGCTTGTGCTTGCCCATTTTCCTTCAATAGGCTGTTCGATTATTCCACAATTTGCTATTTTCTGGGTCACTACGGCATGATAAATCTTTTGAATTTGATGATCCTCAAACTGCTTTTTTAAGGCACGCAAAGCACTACTTGTCTTTGCGATCAACAGCACACCAGAAGTAGGAAAATCCAAACGATGTACTGGTCTTGCTTGAGGAAGTTGATCCATGGATACGCTTTTCTGTAGATTGTAGCTGAGCGCATTTTCTAGCGTCCGGAAGCGATTGCCACTCACCAAAATACCCGATGGTTTATTGACTACTGCCAAGTAGTCGTCTTCGTACAAAACACTCAAGCTCAACTTCAACACGGGCTGTTCTGTATGTTCTTCCGCATAGAGATCAATAACTTCTCCACCGTTCAAGTACCTAGCCGTAGAAGCTAACTCTCCGTTCACGAAGACCAAATTTTTCTTGATTGCTTTCTTCATACCCTTACGGGAGGGAATACTCTGAAAGATGCCGCCTACATAATCCGACAAACGCATAGCCTGAACGCTCATGGGAACGACATGAGATTCTCTTTTAATTCTTGTACACATGTCCTTACAATTGATTGAATAAACGATTAATCTGTTGTTGTGCTAATTTCCACTGTGTTTCATTGATATGGTAGCTAACGCTAGTGCCTTTCACAACGCCTTCCACCAGCCCCGTTCGCTTTAGTTCCTTTAAATGTTGAGAAACGGTGGGTTGAGCTAATGGTAGCTCGTTGACCAAATCTTTTGTGATACAAGTTTTAGTGGATAGCAGATATTGCAGAATAGCAATGCGGGCAGGATGCCCTAAGGCTTTAGTCATCATGGCTAGAGCGTTCTGCTCCGCCGTAAATTGATCTAACTTCGTCAGTCCCATATAGTATTTTCATAGTGTAGAGACTAGCGAAAAACATACTTTTATCATCAATTACCTGAAAAGAAAGTACACACGCTAGTCTATATATTGCCTAATATTGAGAAATAGTATTGAGGTCGAAAATAGATTTTTTAATAGCGTGTCTTTCGTATTGGTTGAATTTGTAGTTATTTAACAACTGAAATAGCCAATTAGTTATTAGGCGTGTACAAAGTTTTGAGCAGCACTCGAGACAGGTCTTAGTAAAGCCTCCTGAGATCGCGCAACAAGTATGCTCAATTATCTTACATTGACTCAGGCTATTTCTGAGTAAAATGTTAACGAAACTGAGACTTCGTACAGCCATAATTAAGTTATTTGGTATCGAATAATAAAGGATAAAGTTAATAAAATTTGGGTACATTGAAATCAACAAAAAATAAATGTACTTTTTTAGTCCGAGTCAAGTGTATATACTTAAATTTGGAAAAACAACTGATATGAATACCAGCTTTTATCATCCAATCTACAATAGGGCTTGGCAGATCAGTGCCTTGCTGTTACTTACTGCTTGTGTGCTGCTTCAGGCACAGCAATCCAAGCTTCCCAACATCATTATTGTCTATGCAGATGATTTGGGCTACGGCGATTTGTCTTGTTTTGGCGCAAAAGATATTGCAACGCCAAATATTGATCGCCTAGCGCAAGAAGGCATTCAGTTTACTGATTTTTATTCCGCTTCTTCTATTTGTAGTCCTTCTCGTGCGGCTTTGATGACAGGACGTATTCCACAACGCATGGGTATACACGCTGTATTTTTTCCAGAAAGTTTCACGGGAATGCCTACTGATGAAATAACTATTGCTGATTTGCTAAAGCGTAGAGGATACGCCACTGCACACGTTGGAAAGTGGCACCTAGGGCATCACTATCAATACTTACCCTTGCAGCGAGGCTTTGATGAATATTATGGTATTCCTTACAGCAATGATATGGAAAGCGTCGTTTACATGAAGAACAATGTAGTAGATAGTTTCCATATCGACCAACATTATACAACAAAAACTTATACAGATGAGGCTACAGATTTCATTGCTAGAAACAAGGAACAGCCCTTCTTTTTGTATTTGGCTCACTCCATGCCGCACGTGCCTATTTATGCCTCTCCAAAGTTTGAGGGGCGTTCTGAGCGAGGCTTGTACGGTGATGTCATACAGGAAATAGATTGGAGTATGGGCGAAATTCTGAAACAGCTAGCTGCGGAAAATTTGCTGGACAATACCCTCATCATTTTCTCTAGCGACAATGGACCTTGGCTGGTGATGGAAGATCACGGCGGATCGGCGGGACATCTGCGAGAAGGCAAACAATTTACTTTTGATGGCGGCATGCGTGTACCGACACTGGCCATGTGGAAAGCGAAAATACCAGCAGGACAAGTGTATAGCGATTTGGCAGTTATGATGGATTGGTTTCCAACGATTGCGGGTATTGTAGGGGCTGAAATACCGAGTGATCGTGCTTACGATGGGGAAGACATTCGTCCCGTATTGTTTGGAACGACTAAGCGCAAGAACGATCAATTTTTGTTCTTCCACACGGATGGGGCATATACTTTGCGAGGTTTTCGCTGGGGCGATTGGAAAGTCAAACTGCCTTACGCTGGTTTCAAAGGGACGCGTGGTAGGAAGCGGGTTGCCCCCCATGACATGCTGCTATTTAATCTGAAAGAAGACCCTACGGAAAGTATCAATTTGGCTCAGCAATATCCCGATAAACTAGCAGCCATGCTAGCAGAAATGGAGAAGGCTAGAACGAGGCTGGGTATATTTCCACCTCCTTTAGTGATCCGGACGGGTTCGGATAAAAGTCACTATGACTATTTGAGTGCCAAACGAAAAAGAAAAAATGCGCCTCCGAAATGAAGACGCACAAAAGTCGAAAAACTGCCAATTGAGATTTTGGTGATTGATTGTTCCTACGCATAAGTAGATGCCAAAATCTTATCTTTTGGTGGGCGCAGCCTTGATTTTAAGAGTTGAAGATGGGTTAGGAAAAGGTATCGGATATTAGAAATTAGGGGCAAGTTTTCGCTGAGGAGGAGGTGTCGACCTCCTCCTCAGCGAATCAAGGTTTTTTCAGGATAAAGAAGCGAGAATCGCTTCTTTGTCCTGAAAAAACCTTGAGCAAATTTGGCAGGCTCGATGCCACCAAATTTGGGTGTAAACGTAATGATTTGTACTTAAAAATGCCAACGGAACAAAATGCACTTTTTTGTTCCGAACGGAGTATAATAACTTACCTTAGTGTCTTAGTAGTTTGTGCGATCCCAATGCCTAGCAGCGTATCTATTTCCTCCATTTTGCTTTAGCGTCTGTCTTAGCAATTTGAAAATAGGCTTCCAACGTATTTAAATAATGTGCTACAATGAGCGATTCGTCAAACTTTTTGAGTACTATTTTTCGTCCATTCAGCCCCATTTGATAGCGTGCAGTAGCGGGTAAGTCAATCATCATGCCTAATTTTTTGACCAGATCTTCTGTATCTCCCGCTTGACACAAAAAGCCATTATAAGCTTCTTTCACGACCTCCCGACAGCCTGGCGTATCCGTTGCGATGATAGGTTTGCTCATGGATGCAGCTTCCAATAAAGTTTTAGAGATACCTTCTCGATAAGAGGGTAAAACAATGCAACTGGCAGCTTCGAAGTAAGGTCGTACATCATCTACTGAACCAAGGTATTGAATCAAATTTTCCTTCGTCCAAGCCTGTATATCTTCTATCGGAACACTATCGGGATTATTGCTTTCTACAAACCCTAGTAGCTGAAATTCAACTGCTGGAAAATCTTGTTTAATGATTTTAGCTGCCTCTACATATTCTTTGATACCTTTTTTCCACAAAATTCTACCTGCATAAAGAAACCTCACTTTAGTACTATTTTTTTGAGCACCTGATTCTGTAGATTTGAAGTGGAGCGCATCCACACCTTCGCTAGGTAAGATGTCTGTTTTCGCTACTTTAACTAGGCTGTTGTTTAGGAAAAATTGACGATCACTTTCGTTTAGA
Organism: Bacteroidota bacterium; assembly: GCA_038746215.1. GTDB lineage: Bacteria > Bacteroidota > Bacteroidia > Chitinophagales > Saprospiraceae > JAAUTG01. Next base: position 5,021 of record JBCDKV010000337.1, read on the forward strand.
AACCATATTTTAGTGTAGCACCAACTCGCTATTTGCAACAAACGAAATGCAAAAAATCGGATGAACCAATTACAATAGTACAAATAACCCAAACCCGTCATAATAGATATGGAAGGAATACCATTCAGGCGAGCTATAAAACTACCATACACGATAGGTTTTATGGTGTAGTGAAAGACAAAATCTATCTTTTCTCTTTTGTACAATTTATGGAAGCGTCTGATAATCCTAAAATCGTCCCACAAACTGATGCCATTTTTTTTGAAATTAATCGGATAAAAAGTAAAGCCTGCTGTAATCAACTTAGCACTATAATTGTCATCAGGTGCAATCAAGATGACATCATAGCCTAAACTTTTCAATTGCCTAATTAAGCCTAGCCGAAAATTGTAAATGCTCCAAGATGTGTTTGCTACAAAAGCAATTCGTTTTTTTGTCATATCAACCCGGACTTAGGAGGTAAGTAAGTAGGCTCAAACCATCGACACTTTTGAACGACTCTTTTCTGATCTGAAAGCACTTAAAAATAGTTCCGTAGCTACGGCTATGCAACGATTTTGAAGCACTTTTAGCTCAAAAAATAATTCGCTCAAATTGTGACGCTTATTTAAGCGTACTTACTTGCGTGAGCAGCAAGGATTTTTATGCTTACGTTGCGGTTCAGTTGGAGTAAAGAACGCAAAAGTAAACAATTGCAGTAGTAGAACAAAGTTGATGTGACACTAAGGAATGGGATATAAATAAAGTTACAAGTTTTGAGGTCAGCTATTTTTTTCTTAATCAAGGCATAAAAACCGCGCATAGCCTACGTTCTGTAAGGCTTTTTATAACGCAGAGTAAGGAAAAAAGAGCAAGTCAAAATGTAAATTTATTTGTGTACCATTCC
>JBCDKV010000338.1:0-5897 GCA_038746215.1 Bacteroidota bacterium
CCCGATAGCTATCGGGTAAAATATTGGTTTTCAGGACGATAAAATTTGGACAAGCTCTTACATCAAATTTGATCCAAGCGATTTTAAAACAACTTCTTTGCTTTTTTCCTGCCTTCAAGATTTTTTGTTCCTCTTCTAGCTCTGTTTTCATTCTATCGCTGTGATACAGTTTTTGCTCTCTCCTACCTTGCAGCGAAGAAAATATGGAAGCAGAAGAGAAATACGATATTTTCTAAGTTAGAATTTTTTTTACAGTAAACTATGCCTGACTCATGCTTGTAATCTTGAACATTAGAAGTAATTTTGTTTTTATTTAGTCTAAATTAGGATTGTATGATTCGTTTATGGAACTCACTTTTTTTGCTTTCGGCATGGACCATTTCGTTAGGACAATCAGGTGTAATCAGTGGTATGGTCACTGACGCCAGCGGAATGCCAGCCATAGGTGCTTACATCGAGCTGGCAAAAACAGATTATCGAGCAGTGACGGACGTGGAGGGACAATTTGTAATAGAAAAAATAGCACAGGGCGATTATACACTCACTGTCTCTTATGTCAGTGCTGAAAACTATACGCAAGCCATTAGTATCTCAAAGTCCAATCCAACGCTTGAACTCAATCTTCAACTAGAAGAGTCCACCAATGTGCTAGGAGAAGTCGTCGTAAAAGCTCAATCGAACAGTACCTTACAAGAACTCAAACCAATCACGGTCACCAGTATTGATGCGACGCAATTGCGAACACAATCCTTGGAAGTACCTGAATTGATGCGTCGTTCTACTGGATTGCTGGTGCGACGCAATGGTGGTGCAGGTTCTCAAACACGCATCAGCCTGAATGGATTGCAAGGTGGCGCAGTGCGCACTTATTATGATGGTATTCCGATACAATATTATGGAGGCGGTTTGTCGCTGGACATTCTGCCAGCAGGAGCAATTGAGCGAATTGATGTTTATAAAGGTGTAATGCCCGTTTCCGTAGGTACAGATGCTTTGGGTGGCGGTGTCAACATCGTTTCGCGCAGCGCCAATGAAAATATAACGGAAGCCAGCTATGAAATTGGTTCTTTCAATACACATCGAATTTTGGGGTATATGACTCGAAAGTTTGGAAAAAGTGGTGGCTACTATGGCATCAATTTCTTTGCGAACTACGCCGATAATAACTACGAAATGCGCAACATCCCAAACCGCTCTTTTGAAGAATTTACCAATCGCTTTGGGCAGACAGAAATACGTGCCGTAGAAGACACCGTGGATATTGAGCGGTTTCACGATCGCCATCGTTCGGGCTACGCAGAAGCTCGGGTTGGCTGGATTGATCGCAAATGGGCGGATGTATTTGAAGTTGCTTTTGCTGGAGCTATTCGAGACGATCAAACCCAACACGGTGTTCAAGTCACCATTCAGCCAGCAGGAGAAGCCACCACTGCGCAACAATCACTTACGGGGAGATTGCGCTATCGAAAAGCCTTCACAGATTGGTTAGACATAGACTATGCGGGTATCGCTTCTTACGGTCAAGACGAAATCACAGATACGACCTCCAATATTTACGATTGGTTTGGGAATCTATTACCCGTTGCTGGCTCAAACCAAGGAGAAATTCTATTCTTGCCCAGCGACCGAGATGGTACGAGTAAGTCCACCGCGCATCGTCTGAATATCGGTCTTGAATTGGGCGCAGGATTGAGTATCACAGCCAGCGACTTTTTTGCAGCCGAACAAGTGTTTGGAGATGACCCATTTGGCATTCAACTCCGAATAGACGACGAGTTCGTTGATGTGCTGTCCGTACCAGCAAATTTTCTGAGCAATGTAGCGGGTTTGGAACTCAGTGGTAGTTGGCTGGAAGAGCGATTCACTGCCGTTGCATTCGGAAAACACTACTACCTCAACGCAGAAGCATTGGATATCAATTCTCGTAATGCGACTCGGCTGCCCGTGCGAGAAACCAGCTTGGACGAAGTGGGCTTTGGTGCAGGTGTTCGCTTTGCTTTTCCAGGAGAACTTATCGCGCTTCGTGCCAATTTTGAACGCGCCACTCGCATCCCTACTCGAGGTGAACTATTTGGCGATTTTCAACTTATTCGACCTAACTACGGACTGCGCCCAGAAAGTAGTGACAACTATAATTTGGGTATTCGACTAGCAAAAGAATTTTCCAACAACCGAAACTTTGCACTCGATATTAATGGCTTTTTGCGTCGTCAAGAAGACCTCATTCGGCTTCAACCACTGAATAATGAAGGATTAGCGCGCTTTATCAACGAAGATGAAGTGGACTCGGAAGGATTTGAAGTGGCCGCCACGGGAGAAATATTAACTGGACTCACGCTACGAGGAGGCTATACCCTTCAGGCGGTGAGCATTGCCGCCAGCGAGTCGGCGGCTGATGAGAGTTTCATCGGAACACAAGTCCCCAATACCCCTCAGTCTTTTGTATCGGCGGGTATTAGATATACGCATCCCGAAAAGGTTGGAGGATTTAATAAGTTGACGATCTTCTACGATTACTACACCGTACAGCGATTTAGTATTAACTACGTCGTGGATTTAAACAACGCCAATCCTTTTAACCTGGTGCCTAGTCAGCACCAACACGATGCAGGTATTAGTGCAGAGTTACCGCTTGAGGGGCTCACCTTAGCATTGCAGGTGGATAATATTGTTGACAATCTATTATTCGACAATTTCAGAGTGCCAAAACCAGGACGTGCTTTTCGTTTGAAGCTGACCTATCGGAATTTTTAGGAAAATAGGCAGCATTCTCAAAAATGTCGCCTATTCTACATCTATTTTTTCAAATTAATTCAAATAATATATGAACCATTTATCTTTCAAACTCCAAAAGTGGAGTTTACTTATTTTAGCCCTTTGCTTATCCTTATTCCTCGTCAACTGTAACAATGGTGATGACGAAGATGAAGTACCCAAAGTTGTCACTGCCAGCGATTTCACAGCTAGCATCACAGAAAAACTAGAGGCTGGCACAGTAATCGGAAACGTTACTGCTAGTGTACCTCAAGGAGAAACAGCTACGTATGCACTCGTCAGCTCCAATCCCAACGGTGCTTTGGCATTATCCGCAACTGGAGAATTGACTATTGGAGATGCCGCTGCCTTCGATTTTGATGTACGCCAGAGCATCACCGGTACTTTCCGAGCAACTGCGGCTAATATCAGTGATGAAGGTACGATCACCGTAAATTTAGAGGATGATGGAATAGTAGCTCCCGAAGATCAACGCCAAACGGATGGCTACGTCATCGTAACTGCAACGCCTGGCGGTCAGTCTTATTTCGCGCAATATTACGCAGAAGTGCCTTCGGGTACGCTTGATAACAGTTCTGGCACGGATTTCACTAGATTTTTTCCTAGAGATATTTTTCAAGGAAGCATCTATTTTGAAGATCCTAATGAAAGCAATAACTTCGTTCGTATGAGTGTTGATGGCAATGAAGACTTTGTAATTGATGGGAGCATTCCGTTCATTGGAGATAATTCATTTGCGATGATTATAAAGGATGAAACAACAGGTGTTTTACACGACAGAAACGAGCCAACTCGATTGACCATCTTTGACCCCATCAAAATGTCTGTCGAAGCAACCATTGATATGAGCGCGGGTGAACTCCCTACGGACACTCTTTCACAACGTTACCAAAATTTCTTCTTCAGAGGAAATGAAGTCTATTCTGGCGTTCGACCTACTAATGGTGGTACTTACTCCTCGGCTTTATATCACGTAGCGGATGTGAGTACTGGACGCTATCTTCGCACAGTGGTTGCTGCGGAGGAAAGTCTCTTTTACGATTTTCTACTTGGAGGCAATCCAGTAGCTGACGACGGTACATTGTATCTTCCTCTGATAGGAAATGTCAATGTATTGCCTGCCACTCAAGCTCGCATTCTCCGCATTCTTCCTGGGCAGAATGAAGTGGACACGACTTATGATTTCCGTCCAGCACAGGTTATCAATCCAGCCAATGTCTTCTTGCCACTTCATAACCAATTCAGATATATTGGCGATAAAAAGGCGATTGCTTTGGTTGCATCTTCTATCCCTCAAGAAGTGGTTGATATTGTTATAGCAGCGGGAGGTGTACCAAATTTGAGTCCAGATCAAATCAATCAAGTCTTGCAAATTCTCTTTACTCAACCAACTGCGAATTGGTGCGTATTAGACTTGGAAGCTCAGACGGTGACTCCAATTCCTGGTCTGCCACAGATTTCTTATTTCGCTGGCGTTGTTGCTACGCTTGATGGGGACAATGTTTATTTGCCTGTACTCACCGATCAAGTTAATGAGGTTTATCGCTATTCCATTAGCAGTGGGATGGCTGAAAAAGCCTTTGAGGTGTCAGGCGGTGGCGGTATTTATGCGGTTTATTCTTTAGGAAATGATAAGTAAGATTTGATTTTCTGAATATTAAAATAGGTGGTATGCTTGGAGTGTGCCACCTATTTTTTTGTGTTATCATTTAGTTGTTCATTCTTAGTCGTTTAAGAAGTATTAGGAATTAAGTATTAAGACTACCAGTTTTGTGATAAAACCTGAATTTGGAACTATTTACTCACTAAAAATACTAGATTTTGTGCCTTGATAGCTAGATTTTGCTTACCCTATACTTAATACTTTGTACAACCTTAATTCTTAATTAGAAAAGCTATTGTATTACTCCAATTCCGATAAGTCAATAATCCACCGATGATTCATTAGCTCCGCTGCATTTTGACAATCGCGAATGGCTATTTTATTGTTAGGATAAGAATGCCAAGCTACGAAGTAAGAGACTCCTACCCATTCATTTAAGCCTAAATAGGTAAGATTGTCGAACTGCCCATTTCTAAGCGTTTTATTCCCGATTTCTGCAATACCAATAGGTTTGCCGAGTTTTTGCAAGTCACTCAGGCTATTATTAGTATCTATTTGAGTAAGATCATCTGCGTAGTAATCCAATGCAACAATATCAACATAGTCTTCTCCAGGATAATAATGCAAAACGGATTTTTGAGTACGCTTTTCTTGAAAGTTAGGAGCGTAAACCCAAAGTAAATTGTCGAGCTGGCGTTGGTTTTGGAGGTAGTCGTGCGTGTATTTCCACATTGCTACGAACGCTTCTTTGCTTGCCCAGTTTTTATCGTTCCCCCACCAAAACCAACCTCCATTCATTTCGTGAAAAGGTCTAAAAAGCACGATCACTTCCTGATTTTTTAGGAGTTGAAAGAAATTACCAATATTGAGGAGCAACTGCTGGAAGTTTTGATGCGCTGCCGTCTCTGTGTTTAGCAATTCGTTCAAATCAAATGCTGCTTTGTTGTGCACATTTTTTTGATTAAATGGGTTGGGCATATGTGTGCTAATAGTGACTAATCCACCTTTATCACTATGCTGAATGATGGTTTCGATTAGCTGCTGATTATCAACAATCAGCTCATTATATCCCAGATCAAGCGCGAGAACGGAAGGTTGTTGAGGTAGATCAGAGTAGAATTCGTAAGTCAAAGAACCATCCGCATGACCAATATTTTGTCCAATCAATAATTGATCGGAATGCGCTACGGTATCCAACAAATGAAGTATGTTTTTCTTTTTAGTTTCATGCACAGGGTCATAGTCTGTAATTGCAATAGCTTCATTAACTTGAATATCAAATTTATCGCAAGTAGTCAGAAGCAATAAATAGCTTAGGAAAAAGAGAACTCTAGTAAAGATTTTCATGATAAAAATTCATCATTATTTTTTCTCTGAAAATTTTTGTGGAATTACAATAATCGACCTAATTTCTTTTAGTGAAAAAAGTGCTAAAAAGGCGTTAAGAACAAAATACTGTATGAGCCAAAACAAGGTATTAATCAGAGCTAAAAGTTGGCGTAATCTGTGGATAAAAGCC
>JBCDKV010000339.1:0-5892 GCA_038746215.1 Bacteroidota bacterium
GTTGATTAAAGGGCGAATTTTCGTTTGTATTTCATGCAGTCGCATCCGAAAAACTACAAAGTAGGTTTTTCGGATGCTCCAAGGGTTTTTTAAGGGCAATAAGCGTTAAACTTTAACGCTTCTTGCCCTTAAAAAACCCTTGGAGCATCCGAAAATCCTCCTTTGTAGATTTTCGGATGCGACTGCATGAAATACAAACGAAAATTCGCCCTTTAATCAACAAAACGACATTTTGAGATGCACCCCAAGACAAAGTTGCTATATAAAGATTCATACTTATTACTAACTTTACCCCATGCCCACACGTCAAACATACAACGAACAATTTTTAAAAATACTACAGCAGCTCAATCCTGCGCAGCAGCGTGCAGTGGAGCAAATCGAAGGCCCCGTTTTGGTGGTGGCGGGACCAGGCACGGGCAAAACGCACATTCTTTCGGCACGTATTGGGCGCATTTTGATGGAAACCGATACCCGCGCTTACAATATATTGTGCCTGACGTTTACAGATGCTGGCGTACAGGCGATGCGCGAACGTTTGCTGCAATTTATTGGTCCAGAAGCGCATCGTGTCCACATTTTTACCTTTCATTCTTTTTGCAACAACATCATTCAGGATTATCCCGCTTTGTTTGGCGCACACGGACTCGAACCCGTCAGTGAATTGGAGCAAATCGAAATCCTACAAAGCATTTTGGACGAATTGCCGATTACACATCCACTGAAAAGAGGTCGTTCGGATGTTCATTTTTACCTACAACATTTGAAGGATTTGTTCACTTCCATGAAGCGCGAAAATTGGAAGGTGGAAGGTATGTTGGAAAAGATTCGAGTCTATTTAGAAGATCTACCCAATCGACCCGAATACATCTACAAAATCAATGGGAGTCAGTTCAAAAAAGGCGATCTAAAAGTCGCGCAACTGGAAGAAATGCAGGAAAAAATGGAACGCCTACAAGCTGCCGTTCAGCTTTTTCCACGCTACTTGCAATTGATGCGTCGGCTGCGTCGCTACGATTACGAAGACATGATTTTGTGGGTCTTGCAAGCCTTTGAAAAACATCCTTCGCTTTTGCGTCGCTACCAGGAGCAGTACCTCTATTTCTTGGTGGATGAGTACCAAGATACCAATGGCGCACAAAACAAAATTTTGCAGTCTTTGATGGACTTTTGGGCATCCCCCAATGTCTTCATTGTGGGAGATGATGACCAGTCCATCTACGAATTTCAGGGCGCACGCCTCAAAAACATCAGCGATTTTTACGAGCGATACGACGAACAAGTGGAAGTGGTATTGCTGACCGATAACTATCGTTCTACGCAAAGCTTGTTAGATACCGCTTTTCACCTGATTGAATACAACGAAAAACGCCTACTCAATCAGTTGAAAGACTTGGGTTTGGAAAAGCGTTTGGCGGCACAACATTTGGGCGAAGCAAGCGAGCAGACTGCTCCCAAGATCATCGCCTATCCCAATCGTTTGCAAGAAGCAGTGGACATCGTCGCGCAAATCCAACAGCTCGCCGCAGCTGATTTTCCGTTGGACGAAATTGCGATTATTTACGCCCGCCATCGCCAAATTGAAAGTATCGTACAACTCTTAGAGAAGCACGGTATTCCTTATCAGGCGAAGCGCAAAGTCAATATTTTAGAGCTGCCTTTGATCGCTAATTTGCGGCTGATGTTGCGCTATTTGCAAGCAGAATACGAGCGACCGTACAGCGGCGAACACTTTTTGTATCCACTTTTATACGCTGATTTTCTACAAATATCGGCTAATGATCTAGCAAAAATTAGCCTACATTTAGCGAATACCGATCGAAAAGAACGTCCTTTTTGGCGCGATTTTCTGCACGAGATTGCCAGCGAGCAAACTACACTTGCCCAAGACCTGGCTTCCCTGCCAGCCGTTCAACAATTCGATCATTTTTTACAGCTCGCGTTGCGGGATTATCGCAATTATCCGTTACCCATTTTGCTGGAACGAATATTGAACCGTTCTGGATTGCTGCAATTTGTATTGAAAGATAAGGACAGTAATTGGAACATCCAAGTCCTGAAAACTTTCGTCGATTTCGTACAACACGAAGCCACTCGACAGCCCAAAATTCAGATTAAAAACTTGCTACAAACCCTTAATAACATAGAAAACAATCGACTTCGATTGGAAGTCAACAAAGAAACCATTGCCGAAGCGGGCATACAACTCCTGACAGCGCACAGCTCGAAAGGCTTGGAATTTGAAAAGGTCTTTTTGATTGATAGTGTTCAGGATTATTGGGGCAACACCCGTCGAGGTGCGAATTATCGTTTTTTGCTGCCAGATACTTTGACCTATTCGGGAGAGGAAGATGCGTTGGAAGCAAGGCGGCGTTTGTTTTACGTAGGCATTACCCGAACCAAACGCGATCTACAGATTTCTTTTGCACTAGAAAATAGCAAGGGGAAAGCACTACAACATGCTTTATTCATAGACGAAATCATTGCCAAGACGGACTTGCACATCCAGCATCGTAATTTGCCTGCCTCGCAACTTTCCGACGCACAAGCCCTACTGCTGCTGGAAGTAGAGCGACCGCATATTCCGCAGCTCAGCAAAGCCCAAGCCGATCATTTGCTGGCTTCTTTCCGATTGAGTATTTCTAGTTTGAACACTTATCTGCGCTGTCCTTTGAGCTTTTTTTACGAATATGTCTTGCAAGCACCCACGCTGATGAGTGAAGCGGCAACCTATGGCGAGGCAATGCACCGTGCTTGGGAAAGATTGTTCTTGGAAATGTTGGGTAGGCGCAGCAAGCTGTTTCCGACAAAAAACCAGTTCATTCGCTACTACGAAGAAGAACTAAATCGTTTGCGCCATCAATTATCACCTACTGAATTTGTGAGACGTCTGGAGATGGGGCGAAAGAATCTGTTATACTATTACGAAAATCATCTAAAAACTTGGGAAAAAGAAGTACGTGTAGAATTTACGATTCGCAATTGTGAGATAGAAGGCGTACCCGTGACAGGAACGATAGACAAATTAGCTTTTGTCACGCCACTGGAAGCTAAAATCGTGGATTACAAAACGGGCAAAGCCGATGCGAAAAAGCTAAAGCGACCCACTAAAAGTAATGAGCTAGGTGGCAATTACTATCGGCAACTGGTTTTTTACAAACTACTCTTTGAAAACTATCGACCAACCGATGTGCGGGTCAAAAAAGGAGAGATCATTTTTCTCGATCCCAATCAGCGGGGCAACTATCTGCAAAAAAGCATTACGATCAACGCCAAAGACGTGCAGCATCTGAAGGATTTAATTCGCACGGCTTACCAAAAAATACAAGCCCACGAGTTCTACGAAGGCTGTGGCGAAGCCCATTGTACTTGGTGCAATTTCGTGCAAAGAAATCAGTTGATGGATAGTTTGCGTGATCGTGCAGTAGAGGAATTGGATGATTAGGAACTAAAGCTAAAGCTGTACAAAGTCCTACCTTTATTAACATTATACTCTATCCGAGTCGTAAAAGTAGTTGACACTTTAGTGCTCCAATTGCTAATTTTTATGAAATAAAAATTAGCAATTGGGGTGGGCTTTTGAACAGAAATGATGTTGAAAATGGAATTAAAAACGAAGTTTTTAATTCCATTTTCAAAAAATAATGTCAAGCCAGTAGATAAACTTGTCGAATTTTCTTAGTGATTCTAAGTGTACTCAGTGTTTCATCTTGTGTTTTACACCAATAATGTAACAAGCTCTTAGCTCAAACCAACACATTAGCAGGGCGCAGCACATAGTACATTTCAATCATCCCTTTATTTTTTGCTTCAATTCTGCCTCGGTATTGGCAGTCGAATTGGTACTTGATGTTTTGATACGTCCCCTGCGAGATATTGACTTGCCCGACTTCGCATTTTTGTTCCATGCGAGCTGCCGTGTTGACGGTATCGCCCCAAATATCATAAGCAAATTTGCGACTACCTACTACACCTGCCACGACGGGTCCAGTGTGCAAACCGATTCTTGCCTCAAAGTAGGGTAGTCCTTTGCGTCGTTTTTCCAATTTCACGTCTTCTAAATAGCTTTGAAATTGTAAAGCTGCTTTCACGATATTGACAGGTAGTGTTTTGCGATCAGAAAATCCGCTGGCACACATGTAAGCATCACCAATCGTTTTGATCTTTTCCACATCGCTATACTGCGAGATGATGTCATCGAAAGCCTTGAAGCATTCATCTAGTTCCCGAACTAATTGCTCGGGCGTAAGGACTTCTGACATGCGTGTGAAATTGCGGAAATCGGTAAACATCACCGTAACATCGGAATATTTTCTAGCTTTTGCTTTGCCCGTTTCTTTGAGTTCGTTGGCAATATTGGCGGGTAATATATTCAGCAATAATTCGTCGGAGCGTTCGCGTTCTTCGGCGATGGTTCGATTCTTTTCGGCTAGTAGTTCGTTGGCGGTTTGCTTGTTTCGATAGCGGACATAGAACATACGTGCCAAAACGCCGGCTAGTAGAAAGAGCAAGACGATCACACCAACGATGTAAAAACTCTGGTTGAGCCTCAATTGCGCATTTTGCAGTTCTACGATTTCGTATTTGCGAATAGCTTCAATGGAGTCTAGTTTATGCGCTCGCATCTCTGCTACCAGTTGGGTTTCGAGCTGCTTTTTACTCATGCGTTCTACCGCCAGTTTTTGTTTGTTGACTTGTTCCTCTACGGCTTCTTTGGCTTCTTCGGCGGCTTCTTTTTCCTGCAACAGAACCTCCTGTTTTTCATTCAGGCTTGTATTTTGTTGGGACAGTCGGCTGTTGTCCTTAGATAACTGCGCTTGACTCGATTGCAGTCCACCAATTTGTTGCTCTAGTCTTTGCATTTCTTGCGCTAAGCGTTCCTTTTCCTTCAACAGGTTTTCTTTTTCCTTGTCGATACGCGCCAACTGCGTCCTAGAGTTGACTTCGCGTCCTTTTATTTTTTTATAATTGGAATTGTTTTGTAGATACGTCAGCGATTCTTCTGCCAAGCGCGCCGCTTTTTTATCATCACGCAATCGTTTACTGGTTTGAATCAATTCCAAATAGCTTTCGATGGCGAGTTCTATTTCTCCATTTGCTTTGGCGTAGTCCAATCCATTTTTGTATTTAGCCGCTGCTTTCCGATATTCTCGATCGTTGTAGTAAGCTTTGCCATTCAGTAAATAAGCACTCACCAGCAAGGCTTTGTCGTTGCCTCCTTTTGCCAGTTCAATGGCTTGTTCCGAGTATTGGATCGCTTTATCTTCGTTGCCCTGACTGAGATAGGTGGTCGCCAACTGGTAAGACAAATCCAATTTTTCGGCTCTAGTCGTGGCACTCGCCAATTGTTGTTCTAGTACTTGTACCGATTGGGCTGAAATTCCAGCAGCAATGAAAAGGAACAGGAGTGATGTATAATAGCGTAACATATTAGATTTTTTACGAATGCGAATATAAGGAGATTTTTGATGTGCGAAAGCGATGTTTGAGTAAGCTGCCTATTTGCTTTACTAAACGTAGATTTGAGTGAGTGAGTTACACGGGGCAATGGTAATTACGGCTTTGTTGAGTTGTTTAAATTGTTGAACTGTTGAGCGAGCATTTCCAAACAGTTGCAAACGATACTCAGCAGCTTAACAATTGTTTTATGTGTTAAATTGATGTCGTTCAGATATTTATGTAGATAACGGGTAAAATGCTCCATCTTGCGGCAGTACAGCTTTACTAAACTTTTGAAACTTAGTAAAGTATTTGAGATCGCGCAACAAGTATGCTCAATTTATGGATATTGACCTGAACTATATCTGAGTCAAATGTCAGGAAAAACGAGATCTGTACAGTCGTTATTCGCATTATTTACTAAGTTTTTAGCCTGCTCTTCTAAGATTGGAA
>JBCDKV010000340.1:0-5886 GCA_038746215.1 Bacteroidota bacterium
ATCTGATAATAGACCGATTCTTTTCATAAAGTATAGTGAAAAAATTTATGCCGAACCCAAAAGCGCACTTTTTCTATTTTTTCAATAGAAAATGACATTTATACAAAAAACCATTTGAAGGCTGAAAGGTTAAGAGCTTGTTTAGAAATTAATAATTGGTCTGCAAATAGCTCTTTTCCCGTTACTCATCGTTAAAAAAGTAGTTGTTTATCCAGATAGACTCCCATTTTTCACCCTGTGTAACGAGAAAATATACTCTGTTTGGGATAAAAAAGTGCATTTTGCTCTCTTGACATTTCTAAATACAAGCTATTGAGCGTACTTTCAAATTTGGCGGCATCGAGCCTGCCAAATTTGATCAAGGTTTTTTTAAGGACAAAGAAGCGATTCTCGCTGAAAAAACCTTGATCCGCTGAGGAGGTGTCGACCTCCTCCTCAGCGAAAGCTTACCCTCAAATCTAGCGGTAAATGATGTGAACAAAACCTACTTTTTTTCAAAAATGAAAGCACTTTTTTACCCCGTTTGCAGTATAACTTGTTTTCGACTCAAAGATCAATACCCAAACAAGCTCTAAGCTCGACTTTAGCCATTAGCAGTTGGCATTTGGCTATTAGCCGATAGCATTTAGCTTACAGTGATTACATTTACCTACACTCAGTAAAAAAGTACGAGTGTAAATAAATTTATCGTACTGACTGTTAAGCACTTACGATACAAGCCAACAGCTAATAGCAAAAAGCTAAAGTCGAGCTAAACCATTGACTAACTAAGTACTACAAATGAACGATACAGCAATTCAACTGCATACCATCGAAGAAGCGATTGCAGACATCAAAGCGGGCAAAGTCATTATCGTGGTGGACGACGAAGATCGGGAAAATGAAGGAGACTTTATCTGTGCCGCCGAGTGCATCACGCCCGACATTATCAACTTCATGGCAACCCAAGGAAGAGGCTTGATCTGTGCGCCCATTGAAGAAAAGCGAGCGGATGAACTAGGACTGGATTTAATGGTCTCTTCTAATACTGCATTGCACGAAACCGCCTTCACCATTTCCATTGATCTCATCGGACAGGGCTGCACGACGGGTATTTCTGCTTATGATCGAGCCACTTGTATCAAAGCATTGGTTGATCCAAATATTAAATCAACTGACTTTGCCAGACCTGGGCATATTTTTCCATTACGTGCTAAAACAGGAGGTGTGCTGAGACGAACTGGACACACAGAAGCTGCTATTGATTTGGCACGTTTGGCGGGCTTTGCACCAGCGGGCGTTTTGGTAGAAATTCTAAACGAAGATGGAACGATGGCTCGCCTGCCGCATCTGATGGAGCTATCTAAAAAGTTGGATTTGAAGATTGTAGCGATTAAGGATTTGGTGGCTTATCGTATGGCAAACGAAAGCATGGTACGCAAGGAAGTAGTTGTTCCTATTCGCTCGCGCTACGGTAAAGTGGAAATTCATGCGTATCGACAAATCACGACGGGCGACATTCACTTGGCAGTAAAGATGGGAGACTGGAAAGCCGACGAACCCGTTCTCGTTAGAGTGCATTCTTCCTCGGAAACCGCTGATATTTTGGGTATGTTGTTTAACAACTATGTCCAACAAATTGAGCGTTCTTTGGATAGTATGTTCCAAGCAGAAAAAGGCTTGTTGTTGTACATGCGCCAAGGACAGTACCAAGCCAATGATATGATATTGGAACGCTTGCAGCAAATTAACGACAAAGGTTTTGAGATGCCGACGGATATGGCGCAACGTGATTTTGGCATCGGAGCGCAAATACTGGGCGATATGGAAGCCACTAAGATTCGGCTGATTACCAAGAATCCCAAGCGACGTATTGCGCTAGAAGGTTATGGGTTGGAAATCGTAGAGTACGTGGAGCTGTAGATTGATATTCAAACCCTAATCCCATCTAGCAGACAAGTCGTCAGTTGCTGCTCCAACTCAATCGTATTGTAGTTTCGGTTTTTGCTATACCAAGAATACAGCCAGTGCAAGCTCGATAGCAAAGAATACAATAATAAATCGGTATTTAGGTTTTTGATGACTTGGCTGGCTTTACCTGCTTCTAGTATGTGCTTCAAATCGCTCTCGTAAGCATTGCGTAGCTTAAGATAGTTTGATTTAATGGGTTCTTCCAGATGTATCCAATCGCCAGTCACCAAGGCAATAGCGTCCGTATGTTCTACCGTAAGCCGGATGTGTAGCGCAATGATGCGTTCCAGTTTTTGATCCGCTGTCAGTGCCGCTTCTTTAATGTCTTTCATGCCTTTGGTGAACTGTTCCGCTATTTGCATAGAAAGTTCTTGCAGCATAATTTGTTTGGGCGTTGCATCGAAATGATTATAAATACTAGCGGCTTTGATACCGACCGCATTGGCGATATCCTCCATGGAAGTAGCTTTGTAGCCGAGCTTTCTGAAACACCTAGCGGTGGCGGCTAAAATTTCTGCTCTTCGTGTTTTCATTGTGATTTAAACTGCTTTGTTTTTTAGAAAAATTTATCCTCTGTTTGTGTGATCTTATTGGTGTAAAAAAACTGCTAAGGTTTACTGCTCTAAAGTGCAAGTGTCAAGTGCAAGTTCAAAAAGCAATAGGGACAAAAACTTTGTTTTTTGCAAACTTTTACAATTACGTAGTACTTAGAAATACTAAGAAAAGCGACTTGTGAACCCGTCTGCTCACTTCTTAGTTTTGATCGCTAGTGATTGATACTGCTGTCTACTACCTGCTTTTAATAAACAATTCAGGTAATATCAAGTTTTCAGTAATATCTGAGAGTAAGCTACTGGACATTTTGAATTAGGGCTGTACGAAGTCCTGTTTTTCTTAACGTTTTACTTGAAACCAACCTGAGTCAATGCAATAAAATCGCACAACAAGTATGCTCAGAAAGCCTCTTCGGACGGAAGCACAAATTTTTTAGAAAAAATTTGTGCTTCCGTCCATAAAAAACCTTTGGGCATACTTGTTGCGCGATTTCAGGAGTCCTTCTCAGATTTATTTCAAGCATTGCTTAAAACTTCGTGCAAACCTAATTTTGGATTAGAGAAGAGAAGCAGATTACATAGCTATACTAGCTGCTTTCCTCAGTGTACTCAGTGTTTTAAATTTGTGTTTTATCCAGTAGTACAATCCAAGAGAAAGGTACAAACAACGCCCTTTCCTCCTAGAAAAAACGGCAAAAAAAGCCCATCTCCTATGAAATTTGGAAAACTAGCATCTGTAGAACAAGTCGTATTCGAGCTACCTGATTTCACATCAAATTCTTATGATTATTTAAGCCAGCTTACCAAAGCTAAAGTGCCTGCTCATTTTTACATTGGTTGCACAGGTTGGAGTATGAAAGAATGGGTCGGGCAAGTCTATCCTGCCAAAGCGAAGGCTAAAGATTTCTTGCGCTATTATGCTGAGCAGTTCAACACCATAGAGCTAAACACTACGCACTACCGTATTCCAGATGCTGCGACTATCCAAAAATGGTTTGAGCAAACGCCAGATGACTTTCGATTTTGCCCAAAAATTCCGCAACGCATCAGTCACAGTAAGGATTTGGGATTGAGCGGTGATAACATTCAGCGATTTTGTGACGCTATTCTTGGATTAAAGCATAAGCTAGGTTGTTGCTTTATGCAGTTTCCGCCCTATTTTGATGTGAAACGATTGGCACTATTGAAAAAATTTCTAGCTGCTTTTCCCTCGACGATTCCTTTAGCGATAGAATTGCGCCACGAAAGTTGGTTTCAGCCAGGCAATGCCGAGTGGCAAGATTTGATGAATTTTTGTAGAAAAAATGGTGTCGCTACCGTCATTACAGATGTAGCAGGAAGGAGAGATGTACTGCATCAATCTATAACGAATGCAAAATTAGTGGTGCGCTTTGTGGGAAACGGACTACATCCCACCGATTATACTAGAGTATCAGATTGGATAGACACATTGACTAAAGCTTATCAGCATAAGCTATCGGAAGTTTACTTCTTTCCGCACGAACCTGATAATGTACTTGCCCCGCAAATGGCTGCCTATGTGTTGGAGGAAGCCAAAAAGCGGTTGGCGGTCGAAATGCGCGGACCTAATTTGGATAAGCATCAGAAAGGGACTCAGATGAGCTTATTTTAGAGCGGTCTTTGGACAGCAATGATGTTGTTTCTAATGACTTTTTCTGAAAATCATCAAAAACAACACTATTGCTATTCAAACTAACCCATTTCAGATACTACTTCCTTCACTTCGGGCACCATACGCTTCAACATGCCTTCGATACCTGCTTTTAGTGTAACGGTAGAAGAAGGACAACCACTGCATGAGCCTTGTAATATCACGGTGACAATACCTTCGTGGAAAGATTTGAATTCGATATTTCCACCATCCATTTCTACTGCTGGTTTCACATAAGTATCAATCAATTCGCGAATCTTTTTCACCAATTCTGCTTCGTCTTCGGTATATTCGTAGCTCGCACCACGCTCTTCCTCTATCTTTGCCATTGCTTCTTCAAAGCCCGCTTTCACGATCTCTTTTTCTGATTCTACGTAGGCTTTAATGAACTTTTTGGCTTTCAGTTTGATGTCTTCCCAAGCGTAGTTGAATTCCTTGGTGATGGTTACAAAGTTATTACAAATATAGACACCTTTCACATAGGGAAAATCGAATAATTCTGCGCCCAAAGGCGACCAAGTTCTCGCGAGTTCCTCTTCTCTAAAATCTGCCGTTCCACGGTATAACATACGATTGGTGACGAATTTTAAAGATTCTGGATTGGGCGTTTGTTCCGTATATAGCATCACAGGGCTTTTGACTGCTGTATTTTCCATGTTTAGATTTTATTTTTAGTGTAGAATATGGGCATACCAAAGGCAATACTCATAGGTACAAATCATCGAGTGTATGATGAAATTTTACCAATGGATAAACACAAAGTAGATTTGGAAAGTTTTAAAAGACTTGTGAAAACCTTAATGCACAATTCCTTGATTGACGGCATATAGTACAAGCTCGGAAGCCGAGTTTAGATTCAATTTTTTTAGGATTTTCTTTCGATGCGTGTAAACTGTGTGAGTTGTGATATTGAGCTTAGAAGCGATTTCTTTGGAAATAAAACCTTTTGCGACTAGTTTCACGATTTGTTGTTCCCGAGAGGTCAGTGGCATATGCGTTGCTACGGGTTGCGGGCGGAAAGATTTTTCCAATATGTAGTTGAGTACCGTTTTGCAGAAAAACTTCTCACCTTTAGCCGCCGCACTCACCGCACTTAATATTTCTTCTCTGCTGCATCGTTTGGTTAGAAAGTTATTGATACCGCCCGAAATGATCTTGTAGATATTGCGCTTGTTGGTATCCGAGCTGATAACCAGTATGTTTGTGCTGGGTGCAACTTTTTTCACTTCTTCTACCGCACTGATGTCAAAGCTGCCAGGTTGATTGTAGTCTAGGATTACTACGTCGTAGCGTTGTTTGTTGAGCTTTTGTATCAGTTCGAGCTGACTAGTTGCTTCGCTCCGAATTTCAATGTTTGGCTTTTGAGCAAAGACACGCTTCAATCCTTCTCGAATTAAGTAATCAGAATCTGCAACCAAGACCGAAATCGTATTCATACACTAAGTCTTATCCAATAATATAGAATGCGAATAACGAGTAAAATACTCTATTTTGTGGCAGTGATAGTTTTACTAAACTTTTAAGACTTAGTAAAGCGTTTGAGATTGCGCAACAAGTATGCCCAATTTGCGGACATTGACCTGA
This sequence comes from Bacteroidota bacterium, assembly GCA_038746215.1. Lineage (GTDB taxonomy): Bacteria > Bacteroidota > Bacteroidia > Chitinophagales > Saprospiraceae > JAAUTG01. The sequence continues at coordinate 5,761 of JBCDKV010000340.1, forward strand.
ACCATATCTGAGTCAAATGTCAAGAAAAATGAGATTTGTACAGTCGTTATTCGCATATAGAACACAAAGATAGGTAATAAATTTTTATTTAGACTTAGTTTAGATAGAGGATAGCCCTTTTAGCTG
>JBCDKV010000341.1:0-5875 GCA_038746215.1 Bacteroidota bacterium
GAAGACACATTGCACAGGATTTGGTACGGATTGTATATTTTTTTACATAAAAAAAGTGTACACGTAAATTTACAGCATATTACTATTGGTGCGTGTGTGTGTTCAGAAAAGTATTAGGTCTTTTTCTAAAAGACTTTTACCAAAACGATTAGCAGGGAATACGATTCTAGGTGTAATTGATGAAACTTAGTACTTTCATTTACTGATGGAAATATGTATTCTTTCAGAATCATTTTTTGAACCATTTTTTTATGCCTTTAAAAATTTGATTATCAAATACTTAATCAAATAAAATGATTTTTTTAAACCAATATATAGCTGCCTTATTCATTTCTCATAAAAAAAGCAGCTATATATATTTGTGATGGCAATATGAATTAGATCACTACACTAAGCAATGTATCATGGAAAAGCATCTAGAAAATACTTGTGTGAAAAAAACTCTTATCATCATTAACTTTGATAGATATCTTTATGAACTTAATAAAATCATTGTAACTAGAGGAGATGATACCCAGATGTAATAACAACTCAATAACCAATAGACTGAATTCTAGTCTTTTGTAATTATTTCTTGGTCTAATTTTTACAGGTAGTTGGTATTTAGCAAGATACCTTTTCTTACACCTGCATCATAAGACAAGCGTCATAGTAACTAATGACTCTAGATAATCACTTACGACTAATGGCTAAAGCCGAGATAGGTATGTTACAATTACCACAATAATTGAATTTTAGAGGTTTAATGCCTTTAAGAGAATCATCAAGGCTAAGCTATCTTCGGTCGTGATAGTCTTCGCATCAAAAATATAATCTTGACTAAAAGCAGTGAAGTAAGCTAAAAATAAAAGTAAAAAAATACTTATTCTTCTTAGTGTCGCGTGAAAGTGTGTCCTCATGTTTTAAGATGCAATTCCTAATATTCATATACTCGAAATAAAAGCTAGGCACTGATTGAGTTTAGCGAGTAAAAGTAAGTAAATAGAATAACGGAGAGATGATGAAGCGTTTTGTTTTTTCTTTTATAGAAAGCTTTCTGAATAATATCCATGTCACTCCAAAGAATTTTTGAACAATCAAGCTAGAAAAAAACTGAATACCCTCATTTCCTTGATCTACAACGCATACTTTCCGAGAAAAAAGTAGACATTTAGCAATATGTTACAGGAAAAGATGGAAATGCTTCGGATGATTGCGATTGAATTAAGAGCTTGTTTGGATTTTTCCTGCCTGATAACCAACATTTTACGAACCTGACTGTATAAAAAATGAGTTCCGTATCCAGATATGCAACTAATTTTTCACCTTGTCAAAACCGCAACCTGCTGATTATCAGTTTGTAAAAATTCCAAACAAGCTCTAAAACAGAAATAAAACGAGATATGAATTTATCCAACAAAACGCTACCAGTAATCCTTGGTGCGCTAATTTTAATGCTAGCAATAGCTTGCCAAACGAAACCTACAACGGAAGTGGAAGCAGAAGCACCTACCAAAGGCTTTCCGTTTGTTCTACCCAAAGAAAAACCCGATCAGCCGCTGAGTGCTGCAATGCAACGCAACTACGACAACTATCTAGCCCCTCGTCCCGAAGACAACGAACTCTATTCGCAGTTTAAGTACACCGAACTTAAAGGATTCGATTATAACAATGGTGATGGCACAATTTCTCGACGCGATCCCTCCAAAGTCATTTTTGCGAATGACAAATATTACGTGTGGTATACGCATCGAGAGACACCACTACCACCGCAAGGTCCAGACGATAGCAATGATACGATTCCTTCGCGCGATTGGGATTTGGCAGAAATCTGGTATGCAACTAGTGAAGATGGCATCAATTGGGAAGAACAAGGCGTTGCCATTCCGCGTCCGCCCAAACCCAATGTGGGCTGGCGATCCGTTTCTACGGCAGATATTTTAGTTTGGAAAGACAAATACTACCTTTATTATCAAGGCTTTATGCAAGCGAGTGGCAAACGTGGCGATGATTGTCCCGTGACGGTCTCTTATGCCGATTCACCCGACGGACCTTGGACGCCATACAATGAAATCGTGGTGCACAATGGTGCAGAAGGTGAGTGGGATCAATACTCCATCCACGATCCTTATCCTTTGGTGTATAAGGACAAAATCTACCTCTATTACAAATCCGATTTCGATGGCGATCCTCGTCTGGTGCGTATGCAAGGTTTAGCGATTGCAGACGATCCACTCGGCCCATTTGAAAAACATCCACTCAACCCAGTGATTAATTCTGGACATGAAACTACGCTTTTTCCCTTTCAAGAAGGCATTGCGGCTTTGGTCATCAAGGATGGTAATGAACACTTTACGGTTCAATACGCCGAAGATGGCGTGAATTTTGAAATTGCTGCGATCTCTGCCATCATGCCGATTGCTGCCGGTCCCTACGTACCAGATGCGTTCACGAATACGGACTACGGGCGAGGCATTACGTGGGGCTTGGCACACGTCACCAATGCAAATCTGATACCGAAACAGCAACACGCGATTCTCTTGCGCTTCGATTGTGATTTGAGTCTGGACTTAGATGATCCACAAATGAAAGTACATTCTAATGTCTATGGTTATAAACCTGACTTTTATTATCGTTTTGGCTTGAGTCCGAAGCAGAAGAAGCGAATTCAAGAAGCTGCAAAGTAAGGGTATACTTTTATGGAAAAAACATAGTGTCATAGCTCTGAATTCCAAGTGCAAGACAAAGTTTAAAAAATGAAAGTGTCATCTTCGAGTACCGCAAAAAATTTTTTTTCTAAGGCGAAAAACTTTTTGCTGGAGGGGTTTTAGGGGGTACAAACAGCAAAAATTATTGATTTTTACTGTTTGTACCCCCTAAGAACCCCTTGGAGCACCTCAAAAACCGACCTTAAAGGGTTTTTGAGGTGCGACCTAACGAAATTTATAAAGTTTGTACCCCTCTTAAATTCAAACAAAACGATCAATAAATGGCTAAACCAACACGCAAACGCTACCAAATATTAGCACTAGTCTTTATTACAGTAGTGATCAATTACTTAGACCGAAGCAATATTTCGGTAGCGGCTTTTGCCATACGCGAAGATTTGGGACTTTCGACGGTACAAATGGGCGTCATTTTTTCTGCTTTTGCTTGGACATATTCTACCCTACAAATTCCAGGCGGTATCATGGTAGATCGAGTGCGCGCTAGGATATTGTATCCAGTCACTTTAGTGCTTTGGTCGGGCGCGACTTTGATACAAGGATTCATCAGTTCTATGGCAGCTTTCATTGGCTGTCGAGCGGCGATCGGCGTTTTCGAAGCCCCCTCCTACCCTGCCAATAATAAAATCGTGACCAGTTGGTTTCCTGAAAAAGAGCGAGCTAGTGCGATTGCCGTCTACACCTCTGGGCAGTTCATCGGTTTGGCTTTTTTGACCCCTGCTTTGGTACTGATTCAGAGCTATTTAGGTTGGCGTGGACTGTTCATTGTTTCGGGCATCATCGGTTTAGTTTGGGCTGTCATCTGGTACTTTGCCTATCGCGATCCAGATCGGCACAAAGGCATCAATCAGGAGGAATTGGACTACATCTCAGCAGGAGGTGGCTTGGTAGATGGCAGTGCTGAGGAGAAAGAAAAACAGCAGTTTACTTGGTCAGATTTCAAACAAGCCTTTGTGCATCCTAAGCTTTGGGGCGTTTATATTGGTCAGTTTTGCTTGGGTTCGCTCTTTGTGTTTTTCCTCACTTGGTTTCCAACGTATTTGGTAGAATATCGTGGTTTGGATTTCATTAAATCGGGTTTTTTGGCTTCGCTTCCTTTCTTGGCGGCTTTCGTAGGTGTATTGTTATCGGGTTTCACATCTGATTATTTAGTGCGCAAAGGATACACCAACGAAATCGCTCGAAAAGCGCCCATTCTTGTCGGGATGCTCCTTTCCATGGCGATTGTCGGCGCGAACTATACCGATTCTACTTTTTTGATTATTCTTTTCCTATCCATTGCTTTTTTTGGGAACGGCTTGGCTTCTATTGCTTGGGTGTTTATTTCCCTTTTAGCCCCTAAACGTTTGATTGGTCTAATCGGTGGCGTCTTCAATTTCATCGGTGGACTTTCGGCGGTGGCCACTCCTATTGTCATTGGCTATTTGGTGGAAGATGGTAAGTTTGAACCTGCTTTGTTTTACATTGGCGCAATGGCATTTTTGGGTTTTTGTAGCTATTTGTTTTTGATTGGGAAAGTAGAAAGGATCGCTGCTTAGGAATGGGATATAATCGATTCACTATCAGGCGTGTACAAAGCTTTAAGCAATGTTTGAATAAATCTTAGTGAAGCCTTTTAGATCGCGCAACAAGTATGCCCAAAGATTTTTTATGGACGGAAACACAAATTTTTTTAGAAAAATTTGTGTTTCCGTCCGAAGAGACTAACTGAGCATACTTGTTGCGCGATTTTCTTACATCGGCTCAGGCTGCTTCCAAGTAAAATGTTAACAAAACTGAGCCTTCGTGCAGCCTCAAGAGCTTGTTTGGAGTTTAGTAATTCATAACTTTAAAGAGCCAGTACTTTAACTTTTATACTCAACATGAATCATCTACTGTGTTGCGATTGGGGAACGAGCAATTTCCGTCTGTATCTAGTCCAGCGAACAACCCGTACAATAGTAGGGCAAGTGAAGTCAACACAAGGCATTGCTGCAACCTTTGAGCAATGGCAAAAGACACCAAACACGGATCGAATAGACCATTTTCGTTCTTTTTTGCAAATGCAAATTGATCGGCTTGCGCAGCAAATAGACACAACGCTTTCGCACGTTCCAGTGGTCCTATCTGGTATGGCGTCTTCTTCCATCGGTATAGTAGATTTACCTTACGCTCCCCTAGTCTTCGATTTGAAACAAGCAGATTTGCCTCACTTCAAAATAGCAGCTAGTTCAACCTATTCCAATCCGCTGTATTTGTTCACAGGACTAAGAACGGAACGAGATGTCATGCGAGGGGAAGAGGTGCAAGTATTAGGGCTAAAACATCTGCTTCCTGAAACGGAGATCACGCTGCTTTTGCCTGGTACCCACTCCAAACACCTCCGAATTTCTAAGCATCAAATCGAGGATTTCAAGACTTATATGACGGGAGAGGTATTTCAAATTCTAGCGCAACATAGTATCCTAAAAAATTCAGTAGCGGAGGGCGAATGGTCAGCTAATGATTTTCAAAAAGGAGTCTTGGCTGCTCAACAAGACAATTTACTACATCAACTTTTTAGCGTTCGCACTAATATCCTTTTGCACCAAATACCAGCAGTTCACAATCGGGCTTTTTTAAGCGGCTTGCTCATCGGGACGGAACTAAAAACCTTGAAGCAGCTTGAAGGCAGTCTAGTCTTGGCGAGTAGTGAACCACTTTTTTCGCTTTACGAAACCGCCATTAGTTGCTTACCCATCAGCAGCGCATTGATAAAAATATTACCCAGTGACTTGGAAGAGGCTACTCCAATGGCGCATCTCCGTCTGTTACATCAAATAAATTTATAGCAACGTATGCAAAAATTCTCTCAAACATTATTCGCCCAAACACCCGTGGTCGGTATTTTAAGGGGTTATAATAAAGCACAAGTTCTACAAATCGTAGCAGTCTATCACGCAGCGGGGTTCACCAATATCGAAATCACGATGAATACGCCCAATGCACTCAACATCATAGCGGCAGTGGCAAAAGCATACGCTGGCAAACTCAATGTCGGTGCAGGTACGGTTTTGTCAATAGCAGAAGTGGACGCAGTGCTAGCCGCAGGTGGACAGTTTATCGTCTCACCCGTCACGGATATCGCAGTGATTCGACATTGTAAAGTCAAGAACATCCCCATTTTTCCTGGTGCTTACACGCCCACGGAA
>JBCDKV010000342.1:0-5865 GCA_038746215.1 Bacteroidota bacterium
TATTTGTCGGCACGCCAAGAACCTTTGACATTTGATCCCCAGCCAGCGGTGACGATGAAGGTATCGGTTTCTTCTTCGATTTTTTGTAGCTTGGTGATTTGCCCTTTTAGCTCTCGTGCATTGTTGTAGAATTTGGTGAATAGCTCGCACTGCCAATTTTGTTCAGCATTCAGGTTTTTCAGTACAATTTCTGCGTAGATGTAGCGCGTATCTTGGGTGTCGAAGTTTTTGAAATAGACTCGCTCCTCGGAAATGGTATCGTCGTAAGGTCCTTCGTAAAGTCGAATTGAACGCACGCTGAGGTAGGCATTTTCGATGTCGAAGTAGTCTCGCCCCGCATCTTCTACGTAAAAATACTTGGTTGCCACTTTTTCACCTGCCATCCAAGCTTCCCAATAATACGTACCCTTTTTCCAAAATGCACCGTAGGATTTATTGCCCCAACCTTCGCGGATGTAAACGATGGGATCGTATTTATTGACTTTACGATTGAAATTGAGTACACACAGCTCTTTTTTGCCTTTTTTCATCGCGTAGCAACGCAACTCCACATTGACTTCCCAGTCTTCTTCATCAAAATATTTGTTAAAAAAAGATAGTTCGGCGTAGATATAGGTCGTCTCGAAGCGATCGAATACTTGGCGGTACTTCTTTTTATTGTCTGCCAACCACTCGGTAGAAGCGTAGACCTTGAGCGACCTAAATTTATAGTGTGCATTTTTGGCTAGTTCATTAGAATCTTGCATAAATTTCAGTGTTTCTATTGAGTTTTCGGAAGCAAAAAACTACTTTTGTTTGATAGACTTCATGCCCTTTGCGTTAAGTAATATGGGTTAAAAACCTTGAGCTTGTTTTTTTAGATTTTAAATATGGAAAATTAAAACCTTTTTTCATTAAAACAAATGATTTCGATGCTAAATATGAAGCCAATGATAAGAAAACTGGTTCTGCGAAAATAAAATAATACGCCTTGATTGCTAAGCCTCAGAGCATGTTTGGATCATTATCTTCCTGTAAACCAGTATTTTCCGAACCTGACTTTGAAAATAATCGCTCGTTTATCTCGATAAAGTCACTATTATTTTCTTCGCCAGAACCGTAAACTACTGATTTACAGTTCAATCCTGCTCCAAACAAGCCCTAGTAGCCAGTCCACTAATTCATCAAATAAACAGACTAAGCATATGCCGTCCATCTCCCTAAAAGTTCCCACCATTGTTAGAGAAGTTAAAGCGGACGAACAGCGTTTTTTCTACATCCGTCCACTTTTTATCAACTATCCGCTCGTCACTAACCATCGCTACGAAAAAGGACTTTCTGCCTACAAGCGAGAACTCAAGCAGTATTTTCGGAATTACGAATTGAGTCGAGCCAATTTGGATTATCTGCTGTGGTATATGTTCCCAATGGAAGCCAACTACGAACTGATAGAAGTACAGTTCAGGTTGGATGGCGTAGAAGTAAAAGGGCTGATCGGCGTGGCAGTCGTTTGTCATCAAGCTTATACCTTTGTCGCCTTTCCCTTCCTACACAATTTCATGTTCATGGCGCGAAATACGCCAGCGGATAAGCATGCTTTTAGGCAGGAAGTCTCGGTCGTTACCAAAAAATTATTCGGTAAATTGAAAAAAAACGATCCGCAAAACTTTGTCGTGGAAGACTTTCTGAGTACCCGTAAAGAGTTTATTACTAGTATTGAGCAAGCTGTACAGATTCGACCTGCTAAGTTTTCTTTCGAGCAATCTGGTATGTCAGACTTATTCAGTGCCATGCACGCCAGCAGCGAGTTCATTGGTAGTGTAGAAATCGAAAAAGTAGGGCAAGGACTTAATTATTTACATCCCGAGGAATTGGCTCGTGCTTATTATCGTGACAAAGAAGTGGACTTTTTATTTGAAACCCTGTTCAAAGCCGAAAGCAAAGCTGCCTTAGCCATTGTAGGAGAAATCGGTTCGGGCAGACATACGATTTTGGAGGAGACCATTTGGCGACATATGGATCGTAAACACCATCAGCGCAAAGAACAAGTTTGGCTCATCAATCCCAATCGAGTCATTGCGGGTATGAGTATTGTCGGGATGTGGCAAAAGCGATTTGAGTCTATATTGGAGTATGCTAAAATGCCCGTGGAGGATAATAAAGCCATCTCGGATACGGTCGTTTTTGATAATCCAGTTGCGCTTCTGCGCATTGGTAAGACTTCTCAAAACAGTATGACTTTGAGTAGTTTACTCAAATCGTATTTGGAAAATCGCAATCTGCAAGTGCTGCTCATTGCAACGCCCGAAGAATGGAAAGTCGTGCAGGAAAAAGATCGTCGCTTTGCGGATTTGTTTCAGGTGATGCGTTTGCAAGCACCCGATTTCGCGACGGCGGCAAAAATGGTTTTACACCAGAGAAGAGAAGTCGAACGCAGTAATAATTGTCAGTTCAGCATACAAGCAGTCCTACAACTTTTCAATATTCATCGGGTCTATCTCAAAAAGGAAGTGCTGCCCGGTGGTGTGATGAAACTGATGAAGCAATTGGCAGCCAAATATCGCGGTCGGAATATTGATTTGAATACCATTCGCAAAGAATTCAAATCAACTTTTGGGCTGGAAGACCGAATTTTTGAAAATGATTACACCTTTGAAAAAGATGAGGTCAAAAAGGCACTAGCGGCACAATTGGTTGGACAAGCACAGGCGGTGGATGCAATTGCAAAGTCCATTCATTTGGTCAAAGCAAAATTGGCTAATCCGCAAAGGCCACTGTCCTCTTTTCTCTTCATTGGCCCAACGGGTGTGGGTAAAACACAGGCAGCGAAAGTACTTTGCAAGTATTTGATGGGCGACGATAAGCATTTGCTCCGCTTTGATATGAATGAGTACGTGGACGGCTTGGCGATTCAGCGATTGATTGGCGATGAATACCAGCCCGAAGGCATTTTGACGGGCAAAGTACGCTATCGTTCTTTTGGCGTCATTCTCTTGGATGAGATCGAAAAAGCCAATCCTGCGGTGCATGATCTCCTGCTGCAAGTGCTAGATGATGGCAGACTGACGGACAGTCGCGGACGTGTCGTTGATTTTTCTAATTTCATCATCATTATGACCTCCAACATTGGCGCACAAGAAGTGGATCGTCAGATCAGTATTGGACAAGAACACAGCACCGCAGCCATCTACAGAAAGGCAGTAGAACGCTATTTCCGCCCCGAATTTGTGAATCGGATCGATGAAATTGTAGTCTTTAATCCGCTGCAAAGGGAGCATATTTTGGATATTGCACGCTTACAGATCAATGATTTGCTGCAAAGGGATGGTTTCTTGCGTCGGACGACGATTCTCAATATTTCACAGGATACTTTACTCTGGATTGCCAAACGCGGCTACAATCAAAAAATGGGTGGTCGGGCGTTGAAGCGACAAATTGAAAAGGATTTGACGACGGTTTCGGCGAAGCAATTAATGAATATTCAGAGCGACTCGCCCATCATTTTCGACATCAAATTCGACCCTAAGCAGGAGCAATTACAATCAGAAATTAATCCGCTGCGACTTCGTTTTCGACAACCAAAGGACTATTGGACACCACCGTTCAAGACTACTCGAAATGTTTACAATGATTTGTTCCATCGCATTCAGCAGTTGGAGGATCGCCTGCGTCATTTCCAAGACGAAGGAGTGATGGATGAGGAAGATAATTGGCAATTTTATCAATTGACGAATACGCTGACAGAACTTAAAGAAAATATTACGTTCACCAATTTGCGTTCTGGTATCGCCAGCGCACCTTACAATGCTGCGATTAGTCTAAAACGCCTCAAACGATTTAGCCGAGCAAAAAATACGAGTGCCAGAGATATACTGTATGATATCCGAGAAAATTATCGGCATAACCAAATGCTCATTGAACGTGCCCACGCCCCGATTGCACATTTTGCAGCGGAAGTACTGCTACTAGAACTGGGCTGTCAGCACTACTTTGAGGTGGGAGAAGATCACGTATTGTTCCAGATACAATCCTGCGCCAAAGGTTACGGTGAATACGAGTGTCAGTTCCTAATGGAGCATTACGAACAGTTGTTTAAAGCACTCGACTGGGGCTATCAAAAACTAGATAATGCTTTTCGCATTCAGGCACACGCTGCGCTGCCTTTGTTGCAGGCTGAAACGGGCATTCACTTATTTTACACCAATTACAATATGCCTATTCCCATCCAAATTTCTGCCAATGAGCATACTTCCAATGATGTCATTCGCGTCTACGACAGCGGCGATACGATGACCGATTTGCGCTCTCACTATATCGTTCATTTGGATTTTACGGCACAAGAGTTTAAGCTGATTTTGCTAGGAGGATTGATGAAGGAGGAAATCTAGCTGGAAGTGCTTATCTTTGGATATTCAGCAAGTATTGACGTTAGATGACTTATTTAGGGTGGAATGATTAGAGCTTTTTTGGATTTTTCCTGCCTGATAGCCAACATCTTACGAACCTGACTGCATGAAAAATGAGTTCCGTATCCAGATATGCAACTAATTTTTCACCTTGTCAAAACCGCAACCTGCTGATTATCACTTTGTAAAAATTCCAAACAAGCTCTTATATTCGCCCCTAAGAAATCCAGTAAAACTTACACCTTGCATCTAAAAAGCATCAAAGTCACCAATTTTAAAAACTACGAACAAAGTAGTGCGCTTTTTTCTACCAAACTGAATTGTTTTGTGGGTTTAAATGGTATGGGGAAAACGAATTTGCTGGATGCTATCTATTATTTATGTGTTGGGAAAAGCTATTTTGCTGCTTCGGATCGGAATGTGATTAGGAAGTCACCGCCTGCCGGTTTTTTTAGAGTGGAAGGACAATTCGAGCGCAAGGACAGGGAAGAATATATCGTAGCAAAGGTGATTCCAGGCAAACGCAAGGAGATCGAGCGCAATAAAGTGGCGTATCAGCGGCTTTCTGAGCATTTGGGCAATTTTCCCGTAGTGATGATCGCACCCTTCGACATCAATATTGCACTAGAGGGCAGCGAAGGTCGCAGACGCTTTTTGAACAACACCCTTTCTCAGTTGGATCGCGACTATCTAAAAGCACTAATTCAATACAATAAATTGCTCCACCAACGCAATTCTGCCCTCAAACAGTTTGCCGAGCAGCGACGTTTTGATAAAGCTTTATTGGAAGTTTACGACCGACAAATGATTCCACTCGCCCAGCAAATTTTTGAAAAACGCCAAACATTTTTAGCGGACTTTGCTCATCCGTTTCAGACATTTCATCATGCGATTGCCGCACAGGAAGAACAAGTGCAGTATCAGTATCGCTCCCAACTGCAAAAACAGGCTTTTGAAGACCTACTAGCTGCTGCCCTCGAAAAAGACCGCATCTTACAACGCAGCACTGTCGGCATTCATAAGGATGATATTGAGTTCTTGATTAATGATCTTCCCTTGAAGCGTTTTGCCTCTCAAGGACAACTCAAATCTTTTGTTCTCGCCTTGAAACTCGCTCAATATCAAGCCTTGCAAAAAGACAAAACCCTCCCGCCAATCCTGTTACTAGACGATATTTTTGATCGTTTGGATGGCAATCGAGTCACACAACTCATTCGACTTTTATTGGAACAAAATTTCGGGCAGATATTCATTACGGATACCGACGAACATCGTATGGAACAACTAATTGCAGCTTTCAATACAGATTACAAGAAGTTTAAGATTGTGAATGGAGAGATTGCTTAGAGCAAATGTACTGCTTGAGTAACACGCACCAATATATTGCGTATAGTATGCGAATAACGACTGTACAGATTTCATTTTTCTTGACATTTGACTCCAATACAGTTCAGGTCAATATCCGTAAATTGAGCAACAA
>JBCDKV010000343.1:0-5865 GCA_038746215.1 Bacteroidota bacterium
GAAATTTTAAGCAATACTCGAAACAAGTTCGAGAAAGCTCCTGAGATCGCGCAACAAGTATGCTCAATTATCTTGCATGGACTCAGACTATTTCCAATTAAAATGTTAAGAGAAACGAGACTTTGTACACTATTACATTAAAATAACAAGTATGCCTAACATCAGCATCGCTTAAACGTGTGCCAACACTTTATCGGAATACATAGGAATCTCTAGTTGTCCTTTTAGCACATTTCTTGAAATGATAATACGCTGTACTTCGGAAGTGCCTTCGTAAATTTGCGTGATTTTAGCATCTCGCATCAATCGTTCGACGTGATATTCTTTCACAAAGCCATAGCCACCGTGTACTTGTACGGCTTCTACGGTGTGGCGCATCGCTACTTCCGAGGCATATAGTTTTGCCATGGAGCTAGCGGCATCGTAGTTGAGTCCGTTGTCTTTCATCCAAGCAGAGCGGTAGACCAGCAGTCTAGCGGCTTCTATCTCCGTAGCCATATCCGCAATTTTGAAGGCAATCGCTTGGTGACGACTAATTGCTTTGCCGAAAGCTTCTCGTTCTTTGGAGTACGCTACTGCTAATTCATAAGCACCAGAAGCTATACCCAAAGCTTGGGCAGCAATCCCGATTCTGCCACCAGAGAGCGTCTTCATCGCAAACTTGAAGCCAAAGCCATGTTCTCCAATTCTATTTTCTTTTGGAACTTTCACGTCTGTGTACATGATCGTGTGGGTATCCGAAGAACGAATGCCGAGTTTATCTTCTTTTGCTCCAATACTTACTCCATCCCAATCCGTTTCTACGATAAAGGCATTGATACCCTTGTGTCCTGCGGCAGTATCCGTTTGTGCAATGACCAAGTGTACTTTGGAGCTACCACCATTGGTAATCCAGTTCTTTGTTCCATTCAGCAAATAGTGATCGCCCATATCTATCGCAGTGGTACGCTGACTCGTAGCATCACTTCCTGCTTCTGGCTCGGATAGGCAAAAGGCACCAATCCATTCGCCTGTTGCTAGTTTTGGGAGGTAAGTAGCTTTTTGCGTTTCTGTCCCAAAAGTTTCTATGCCCCAACAGACCAAGGAATTGTTAACAGACATGGCAACCGAACAAGAGTTATCAATCTTTGACAATTCTTCCATGGCTAGGACGTAAGATAGCGTATCCATGCCACCGCCACCGTATTCGGGAGCAACCATCATGCCCATAAAACCCAGTTCTCCCATCTTTCTAATTTGCTCTTTAGGGTAGATCATTTTGCTGTCGCGCTCTATGACGCCAGCCTTTAATTCTTTTTGCGCAAATTCTCTTGCTGCCTCTTTTACGGCTAAATGTTCTTCGCTTAGATTGAAATTCATATAAAGCTGTCTTTTTTATTAGCGAAAATTCGCTAAATACCATTTACAGCGAAATTACGCTAATTTTTAGTCTTAGTCAAGCCTAGTCAACATCTTTACAAACTAATCACAAGAAAATTTCATGGCTGCCAAAAAAATTTATCCAGATCACAAAAACAGTTGGCATTTTAGTCTCCAATTGCTAGTTTTTATTTAGTGCTGTACGAAGTCTCAGTTTTACTAGCATTTTACTTGGAAACAACCTTAGTAGTCTTTCAAGCTAATCCTGTCGGATAACTTGTCGATAATTACTCAAAGTAGAAAGCGATAAGTCCACTTCAGTAGAAAAATATTATTGGCTTTTTCAGCAAACAAATTATCGTTCAGACTAGTCAAGAGTCCCATATTGGGATCACCAAAAGCCGTCGTCCCTTGCGACCAAACTAAGTAAAGTTCCGAGCCAGGCACGTACTCCCAGCGTCCTACTAGATTGGAGCGAAATTGGATGAAATTAAAATCGGGATTACTGATGTCGTAGTCTATTCTTCCGTCTCCTTGCTCATCCAAATAATAGCGATCATCCTGAAAATCTTGCGCTTGAATCGTACCGAATCGTTGCGCGATGGGTATGGCTTTTGCTTCGTCTACGTATTTGAAATCCTTGTAACGACCTCTCGAAATGAAAGGCTGTCCGTAGTATTGGATCGTCAAATCGGGTGTAATGTTATAGTTGAGGCGAATCGTCATACTCAAAGTTCTTTGGTTCAATTCTCCCATGATGTAACGTTGGGAATTGTTGTAATCAACCGTAGAAACGTACTGATCTATCCGTCGGAAAGAGGTGTAAGTGGGCGATAGACGTAAGTTGAGGGCATTGATGGGCTGCAAACGAATACCGAAGCCCAGTTCTCGATAGTCCACCGAATTTTGATTGCCTTTCCCTAGTGTCCACTGCGTACTGAAAGCCACTTTTTTCTGATTATTGGTACTCACATAGCTCCACCAAAACCAGCCAGCATTGAGGCGCAGCGCAGGACCGCCGCGTAGAAAATTATTGGAAATATCTTTGAACTCTGTGGTCAAACCCGTTCCTGCTTCCCAAAAGTTATTAAACTCAGCGTGCATATTGCTGTTGACGGCATGATAAAGGTGATTGCCACCATAGTCCCAACGCGAAAAATGGTTGAAATTGACTCGATATCTACGAAAGATAGAGAATGGCTGATTGATGTTGTAGCCCGTCCAAAGGTAGTAGTTGATTTCGTTGGCATTGCGTAAAAAACCAATATCGTTGATTTCAAAGTCTGGAGATCGCCAAGTGAAACCCGTCTGGAAACGCCAGTTGCCGCCGTATTTCGCCACCGATAGATTACCAGCATTGCCAACCAGCGAAGTCAAGGTCGTATCGACTTCCAAATTTTCTGCATCGGGTCGCTGGAAGTTATGCTCAAAAGCACGCTGGGTGCGGGTGATAGCTGCGGTTGTGCCATTGACATTGCTGAATAAAGCTCTGCCCGATACATTCCATTGCTTTTCACCCCAACGATGACGAAAATCTAGCCCACCAGAATACGCTGATTCGTGCAACCAATCTAAAGAAGTATTTCTGAGATCACGATTGACTGCGGTGAGGATACCTCCGACGTAGGTGTTACCGTCTCTGAAATCTTGCTGCGCCCTCGCGACAAAGTAATTGGTCAAGGGTTCTACGATTTCTTCTCTCCTTTCGCCTTCCAGATCAATAGTCGCAAATGCCCTGGCAGTCACACTTTCCAATATGCCCAAAGAAAAACCTTTTGAAGTCTTTCCACTAAATTTTGCCGCTCCTAGGATAGAAGTATTCTGTGGTATGTCTGCATATTCCCCAGCATTCAGATTAGGCGAACCATGCGGTGCTCCACCGATACGGCGAGAATAAAACAGGATGTCACTATTAAAAGAGCCGCCTGCGTCTGCGCTGCTGATTCGGTAGTCGAACAGATTCCGATTCTCTATGAAAAAAGGACGCCTTTCCGAAAAGAAAACCTGAAAACCATCCAATACAACCACCGAAGGATCGGCTTCTACTTGTCCGAAATCTGGATTGATGGTAAAATCCATTACAAAATCACTGGTAATGCCTATTTTTCCGTCTACCCCAGCCGTCAGTCCACGATCCGAGCCCGTCGCGAAAGGATTACCTTCTACTTTCTCAAAAGATTCTGCTCTTGCCACCACATACGGTTGCACTTCAATTTGCTTTTGTGGCTTCAATCCTTTCAGTCCGTGTAACGCTCCAAATAGGCTCACCCAAGCCCCCGCATTTTGTTTCATCGGCTGCCAAGTAGATCGCTCTCCATTTCTAAAAAAACGTCTGGTACTTTGCAACCCCCAAACTTGATTTTCTTGATTGCCGTAGCGAATTTGGCTCAATGGGATACGCATTTCCGCTGTCCAACCTAGTTCATCAATATTGGTCTTTGCCAACCAAATGGGATTCCAGTTGGCGTCCCAATTACTACCATCGTTGGATACAAATTCATCACCTCGTACGCCAGAAGCGGAAACCGTAAAGGAAAATGCGGTGCGTTTATCGAAATAGCTATCAATGTTGACTTCTATCCAATCGCCATCGAAACCATCTCGACGGCTCATACGCTTCACGATTTTTTCGGGTTCGTCGTCGTAACAGCGAAAGCCAAAATAGAGGTAGTTGTCGTCGTATAATACTTTAAAAGCAGTCTGATAAGTAGGTGGTGCATTATCATCGGGCTGTAGCTGCTGATAGTCGCCTGCCCATTCTACGACCGTCCAAGCTTCGTCCGTTAATTGTCCGTCAATTTGAAGTGGGAGCTTGGTTTTCTTGGTGGTGTATTCTTTGTTGTTTTTAGGTCGAGCTGAGTTTTGGGCAGCAAGTAGGCAGCAAACACCTACTACTAATGTGAGCGTTGTTAAATATTTCATTACGGTGATTTCTTGTAACAATCTCGTTACGATTTCTTTAAAGACTAGGCATGTTGGAGAAAGTTGCAGCAGTGGATGGGAGCTACTTTTAAGCTACAAACCAGATAAATTTAATGCGGAAAGTTGATTTTTTGGGCTTTTTTAACGGGTTTTTGACAATATTGGAGGATTTTTCAGGCGGAAATGAGATTGGTTATTGTTGACTTTTTTCAAAATCAGAAATGCTTATCTGAATTATAAAAGGTCGTGCACGATTTTTTAGCAATGCTCAAAATAAGCCTTTGCCAATCACTTGAGATCGCGCAACAAGTATGCCCAAGGTTTTTTGTGGACGGAAACACAAGATTTCACTTTTTCCCTAAAAAAAGTGAAATCTTGTGTTTCCGTCCGAAGAAATTTACTGCGCATACTTATTGCGCGGTTTTCTAACATCGAGTTGAACTAAATTCGAGTTGTTACTAGCTGCTCGGCAATCCTTAGGGCTTACCGATCAGTAGGCGTTTACAACCTTAGAATGGCAGCTAGACTACTAGACATTTTGGATTATAGAACAAAAAAGAAGCAGATTACATAGCTGCACTAGCCGCTTTTCTTAGTGTTTATAAGTGTCCTTAGTGTTTCAATTTGTGTTTTGTCCAGTAGTGTAAATGGCAGCCAACACATAGCTGTTATGATCTGATTTTCAGCAAATTATCGTAATTTCCTTAGTGTCTTAGTGGTTTATTTCACCCTAATATCTAGTAGTTGCTATCCGACTACTCCCGTAACTTCAAGCTCAATTCCACCAACTGCTCTTCGTCCACAGGACTTGGTGCGTCGATCATCATATCGCGACCTTGGTTATTTTTAGGAAAGGCGATAAAGTCGCGGATAGAGCTTTGTCCATTCATCACGGCACAAAGTCGATCAAAGCCAAAGGCAATGCCGCCGTGCGGTGGTGCGCCGTACTCAAAAGCCCCCATTAGGAAGCCAAACTGTGCCTCTGCTTCTTCGTCCGTGAAACCCAGTAATTTGAAGTTGCGTTCTTGTAGAGTTCGGTCGTGAATACGAATAGAACCACCACCGATTTCTGAGCCATTGATGACCAAATCGTAAGCATCTGCGCGCAGGGCTTTCATAGTTTCGTGATCGCCATTCAGCATACGATCTACGTCCTCTTTTTTCGGTGAGGTGAATGGATGGTGCATGGCGTGAAACCGCTCGCTGTCTTCATCCCACTCTAGCAATGGAAAATCGACAACCCAAAGTGGTTTGAAATCGTCCCCTTTGCGCAATCCCATACGATTACCCATTTCCAAACGCAGTTCGTTGAGTTGTTTGCGTGTTTTTTCTGTTTCGCCCGAAAGGATCAATAACATGTCACCTGGCTGTGCATTGGCTTGTGCTAACCACAGCTTCAAAGCTTCGTCCGAAAAGAATTTACCCACCGAAGACTTGATACTGCCATCTGCGTTATATTTAACGTACACCAAACCTTTCGCGCCAATTTGAGGACGTTTCATCCACTCGGTTAGCTTTTTGATATCTTTGTTGGAGTATTGATCAGCTTGTCCGCTAGCATTGATACCCACCACCAATTCTGCC
>JBCDKV010000344.1:0-5863 GCA_038746215.1 Bacteroidota bacterium
AATGTAAATTTATTTGTATACCATTCCTAATGCCAAGTGAGCAGATAAATTTGTCCACTACTTTTTCTATGATATAAAAGATGCCTAAAAATTAGCAGTTTAAGCACTAAAGTGTCAACTACTTTTGTGATTCAGATAAACGTGTCAAAAAAAAATAACTCAAACACGAAGTACGTAAATCTTAGAGGAAATAGGAAATTTATTCGATCTGGTGCGCCCATGTATTCGACATTTTAGCGCAAAGTACTGCTTCGATTTTTGAAGGATGGAAATAAAGTTTTTGAAAATATAAATAAAAAACGCATATTTGTTCTGCCGAATAAGTAGAAATGGGTCACTTTTTTGCCGATTTGACCCATATAAATTAAAGTAGTCAAGTCGTTTCATGAGAACAAAAATTGCTATCAATCAGGAGAAACTGAGCGTATCTTCTGAAATCTTACGTGCATTAGCGCATCCGCTTCGCATGAAGATACTAGAATTCATTGATCAAAACGAAGAGATCAATGTAAATAAAATCTACAACACGCTTCATTTAGAGCAGTCTATTACTTCCCAACATCTTCGTATACTGCGTGTAGCAGGCTTAGTAGATACACAGCGCGAAGGTAAGTACATTTACTACAGCATTAATTACGAGCAAATACAAAAAGCTGCTTCAGCTATTGCGCATTTCGAGGCTTTAAACGAAGCTTTGGGCTATGAGTAATTGAAGGGCAGGTATAGAAAAAGCTGAAAATTATTGCTCCCTTTGGCAAGTATCATCTACAGTCCGTAAACTGTGAGATATAAGGCAGATGCTGATTCTCACAGTGATGGAGTCTATTCCTAGCCTATACATAATGGGACAGCGTTAGCGTTTTGTACTCATGTTTAGACGGCTGAGTATACTTGCTGCGTGATTTTCTTGCATTGACGCAGGCTGTTGCAAACAGTATATTACCTTTTCCTGTATAAGATTGTCAGGCTTTTTTTGAGCTAAAGACTTGGTAAGTTTCTGAGAATTGCCAAGTCTTGACGTGCCATTTTAGCGGTGGAAAAGGAATAAATCTTTGCAAACGAGTAAGCCTATTTATCTGTTTAAATCACTCACTAGTTGCACTAGTTTAACTGTAATGCGTTGAACTTGAAAGTATTAAACGAATAAACAGTTCAACAAATCAACAAAAAGGAAAGGACTTATGAATTACAAAAAGTGGGGATGGTTTTGGGGATGATTTTTTGGAGCGGTTTTCCGTATTAATGCTGAAAGCTTACTTGAAGTACTAAAGAAGATGGTTGTTGATACCTTATGGAAAAAGACGTTTTACAAGGTGCAGGCGTCGGTTAGTACAGCGTGCGTGTGATGGACTTTGTGGTAGGATGCCTGTTTCGCATCGTTTCTCATCTTAAGTGAGGAGTAACAAATATAGGCTTAATAGTAGTGCGAGGGTAGTGCTAAAATAACATAATCCGAGAATGTAGTAATCTAATAATTAAAGCCAATAGTATAACCGACGAAAGGATAGTAAATAACGGCATCTTTCACAAGTACACAAAAACAACACCATTTCTGTCCGAAGGGCCTTTTGAAAACGAGCGGATAAACATGTCTGCTCTTTTTTGAAAAATACTAGAGCTTGTTTGGAGCAGGATTGGACTGTAAATCAGTAGTTTACGGTTCTGATGAAGAAAATAATAGCGACTTTATCGAGCTAAACGAGCGATTATTTTCAAAGGCAGGTTCGTAAAATAGTGGTTTACAGGAAGATAATGCTCCAAACAAGCTCTAAGCACAAGCATCACAAATAATTAAGGTTTCACCTTCTCTTTTGGCACTACCACTGCTGGTAAAGCTTTCTCCTTGTACCAAGCATTGAAAGCCGCCACATCTTCATCAATAATCGTCTCCATAGCATCCTTGTGCGTTTTCCATGTTGTCATCAAATCATCGAAACGAGCTTTTGCGCCTTCGGTTGGAGCAGGAAAGAAAGCATCCGCTCGGCTTTTTAGATTCATCAACTCCGCACTCAATCGGTTGGGGAAATTAATGACATCTTGAAAAGTCTTTTGGTCGGGTTGGATGAGTTGGCGTTCCCATTCACTAATTTTCTGCGCGATGGCAAGAGCCGAATCTGCTAACATTTTAGTGGACTCGCTGCGGTCGAGGGTTTCTTGCAAAGTTTTGAACTGCTTTTGAATTTGCCGCATCTTATTCACTGAATCGTGGATGTCGCGTATGGCATCTTCCGTCGCAGTCAGCAGCTTCGTTTGAGCAGCATAATCTGCACTTTCCGCCTCTATTTTTGGATTAGGCAGAACACTTACTTTTTGCTCGACTTGTTGTTCACCCTGTTTCAGTCGGAAGGTATATTCGCCTGGCGCAACCAAACTACCACGATAATCCCCCAGTGTAAATACCCCTTGTACTGCGGGCAAGGTTTCTCGTCGCAAATCCCAATGAAAGCGATTTACGCCTGCTTTTGCGGGCAGCACTTGTGGTTTGGGTGGTCCACCTGTGAAGGATTTAAAAGTCTTGTCTTTTTCGCTAGAATAGTTACGAATAACCGTTCCGTCGGCATCCAATATCTCTAAGTTGAGAGCGATGCTATCCGTTTGTTCGGGCAAATAATAATCAAAAATGACACCGCCCGCTGGATTTTGTCCTGCGTTGTCAGGAGTACGACTGCCGCCACTGACATTATATTTGTAAGTTGCTTTGGGCTGGAAGAGTGCGAGGTTTTCCAACTCCCCTTTCGACTGTTGAATGGCACTCAAATCATCTAATATCCAAAAAGCACGTCCCGAAGTTGCTACAATTAGATCATTATCTTGTATCGTCAAATCCAAAATGGGTGTCACCGGTAAGTTCAGTTGCATCCGCTGCCAATTTGCCCCCTCATCAAAGGAAACGTACAAACCCGTTTCTGTACCAGCATATAACAAACCTGCCACTTCTCGGTCTGCTCGTACCACCCGCACATAATCGTCCTTAGCAATACCTGTGACTTTATTTTTCCAAGTTTTGCCATAGTCTTTAGTCACATAAATCATAGGCGTGAAATCACCAAATTTGTAGCTTGTCACAGCGGCATAAGCAGTTGCAGGCTCGTGTGGAGAAACTTCAATGGCATTAACGAGTGTTTCGCCGAGTCCTTTGGGGGTAATATTTGTCCAGTTTGCTCCGTCGTCCTTAGTCAGGTGCATCAGACCATCGTCTGTACCAACCCAAAGTTCGCCTTGCTGATGCGGCGATGCGACCATGTAGCTAATGGTATTGTAGTTTTCACCGCCCGCGCCTTCGATGGTGAACGGCCCACCACCAGCGATCTGTTTTGACTTTTCATTGCGCGTCAAATCAGAACTGATTTCTTCCCAACTTTGCCCTCGATCTGTTGACTTCAATACCACATTCCCCGCATGATAAATAACATCAGGATTTTGAGGCGCTGCCACGATGGGCGCATTCCAATTGAAGCGGTATTTCATATCAGAAGGCACCGTGCCTAACCCAACAACGGGATAAGCCATGATGTCTTTGGTCAATCCCGATTCGTGATCGTAAACAGAAATATTGCCTTGATAGCTCCCCCCATACACGTAGCGTGGATTATTAGCATCGAAGGCTAGAAAGGCACTTTCCCCACCTGCTACGGCATACCAATCTTTCCAACCGATACTGCCGCCTGCTGTTTTGCTGGCAATGGCGACCGTGGAATTATCCTGCTGACCAGCGTAGAGATAGTAAGGAAAGCGATTATCCGCAATGACGCGATAGAATTGTGCGGTCGGCTGATTTTCCTGTGTGCTCCAAGTTTTGCCGCCGTTGAATGTAATGCAAGCACCACCGTCGTTGGCGAGGGCAATATTTTCGGTATTTTTTGGATTGATCCAAAGATGATGTTGATCAGTATGTGGATTTGAAATAGGCTTGAAGCTGCGTCCGCCGTCAATCGACTTTAGCATGGGCGCATTTAGGACGTAAACCACATCTGAGTTGACAGGATCGGCAAAAATTTCGATGTAGTACCAAGCCCTCGCAATGGTGATACGATCCTTACTCGTTTGCTGCCAAGTCTTACCCGCATCATCCGACCGATAGACGCCGCCTTTTTCACCTGCTGCTTCTATGTTAGCAAATACGCGATCTGAATTAGCAGGACTAACATCTATTGCTACTTTACCCATTTCATCGGGTAGTCCTTCACTGAGTTTTTCCCAATTTTCGCCACCATCTGTTGACTTGTAAAGCCCACTGCCTGCACCGCCACTTTTGACTTGCCAAGGATAGCGGCGATGATCCCACATGCCAGCGTAGAGGATGCGTGGATTCTGGATGTCCATGCTCAAATCGGCTGCTCCCGTATCTTCGTTGACGTACAAAACTTTCGTCCAAGTCTTGCCACCGTCTTCACTTTTATAGATACCTCGTGCTTCGCTGGCTTTATGCAATGCGCCTTGCACGGCAACGTAAACTAAGTCAGGATTATCAGGATGGATACGAATCTCGGCAATGTGACGCGACTGCTCCAAACCAATGTGTTGCCAAGTTTTACCTGCATCCATTGATTTGTACATACCGTCACCGTGCGAAGTCATCACGCCACGTACAGCGTGTTCGCCCATGCCCAAATAGATAATATTCGGATCGCTGTCCGCAATGGCAATTGCACCGACCGAACCCGTTTTGAGGTAACCATCAGAGATATTTTTCCAATTGAGTCCAGCGTCTTCGGTCTTCCAAACACCGCCGCCTACACTACCAAAATAGTAGGTCATCGGATCGTTGAGTACACCCGTGATGGCATTGGCTCGTCCACCTCGAAATGGACCGATATTGCGAAAACTTAAGCCGTGAAATTGTTGAGAAAGTTCGTCTTGAGGAATTTTTTGGCTAGCGATAGGTGATTGAAAGCCAAGGAATGCGATGCAAAATAGCAGGCAAGTGATATTTTTCATTTCAGTATGGATTGTTTGAGGCTAAGATAGGAAAGTTTTTGGAAAAGAAAATAGGAAAGTTTTTGAAAAAGGAGTCAGGAAAGTACCATACATATCTATAGTACATTTCCTAAAACTCTATCAATATTAACACAAGGGAATTAAGAGCTTGTTTGGAGTAGGATTGAACTGTAAATCAGTAGTTTACGGTTCTGGCGAAGAAAATAATTGCGACTTTATCGAGATGAACGAACGATCCTTTAGGTAAATATTCAGTGAATATTTAAGTGAGAGAACCGCTTCGCGGATGGGTTAGCAGCGATTATTTTCAAAGTCAGGTTCGGAAAATATTGGTTTACAGGAAAATAGTACTCCAAATATGCTCTAAGCTTTTGGAGCTTGTGCTATTTCTTCCAGCAAATACTCCTCTAACACACTTTTAGGAATTAAGCCTTCAAAAATATGACTTGGTTGATCTAATTTCAATATAAGGATAGTTGGTAATTTCCTTGTAGATAGCCATTCTTCATGCCGATCGTGAAATTCAGTAGCATTGAATAATTGGAATTCTACTTGTCTTTCGTGTTGTTTTGCTAAGCGATCAAAGATCAATTTCATTAAATAGGAATCGCCCGAATTTTCGTCCCAAACGAGAACGACACTGAGATAAGATGTCTTAGTCAAAGTATCCTGATGTATGTTTGAAACGGGTAACTCGGTCTTCATGAAAAACAAATTGGGTGAATTTGATAACGTATTTGAAGCATTTTCTTTCTGCAAACTAAACGATTAAGCGATCCGCTTACTATTGAATTTTGCCACAAACAAATTTTTCAAAAAACAATTTAGGTGATTTCAAAAAACAATAATTCTAAAACAAATTGGGTGAATTTAAAGCAATAATTTAGGTGATTTCAAAAACGATAATTCTAAAAAACAATTCAAG
>JBCDKV010000345.1:0-5845 GCA_038746215.1 Bacteroidota bacterium
ATAAACCTTGAATTATCGGCTGTTAGCAGCCAATTTTTACTAAATTTTTAAATTGGAGGGCAAAAGTAGCTTAATTTTGGTTTTCTGCCAAAATAAAGGATGGAGAAGCTAAGGTAATTGCTAAAAACTTGTTTTGCTTAGTAACGGACAAATAATAACCTCCCGATTTATGACGGCATCTTTTGTCCTACTACTGTGTTTAAAAGCCTCGCTAGCCGAGAGGATGCCTACGTTTAACTCAGAAAAGGGGACCCTTGCATCCCTTTTGCTGAGTAGTAGCAGAACAAAATCTGCTCGGTCAAAATGTGGAACTTATTGTTTGTCCGTTAATGATCGAAAACATGGCTAAAAGAAAGAAGCACCTTCCTTATTATTTTTCCCCATTTCATATAATTCCATCATGTCTCCTTGATGTTCTGTTAGCTCAAATTCCTTTGGATCGAAGACCTCATCTTTCTCCATCAACATCCACGCTCGCAAGTCTTCGTACTCAGGATGCTTAGGATCATTTAGTTTTTCTCGGAGTTCCATATAGCCCCACGGTCCGCCGCAGTCCTCTGGTGGGCAGGCACTTTTTCCTGCCATCAATCGCGGATAATTGACGTCTTTTTCAGGCGTTCCGATAGCTTCCAAAGTAATCCGGTGTCGCCAACCATCCCCAAAATCATATTCATAGATTAAGTGCTGCTTTGGGCGCTGGAAGACCTGCTTGAGTTTGATTTTACGCCCATCTTCTGTGTCCATAAAATCATTAGGAATACCAATGAAGGAATGACCGAGTACGAATTGATGCAAATGCGCATTGTACCAACCCATTGCACCCTGAATGATGTGGTGCAAATCGTAGAAAGTATCTTCCTCACGCACTTCTATTTTTCGCCAAATTGGAGGTTTGCTAACGTCTAGTAGCTGGACTTTGAATTGTAGGATGTTGGACATAACTTTATCTTTAGAGCTTGTTTGGAATTTTTACAAACTGATAATCAGCAGGTTGCGGTTCTGACAAGGTGAAAAATTAGTTGCATATCTAGATACGGGACTCATTTTTCAGGTAGTCAGGTTCGTAAAATGTTGGTTATCAGGCAGGAAAAATCCAAACAAGCTCTTACTTAATGAGTGGTTTTCGATGGTAGTAGAGCCAATCGTTGAGCATTTCTTTTGATTCCTCGGCATCTATCACGCTGACAATTACATTTGGCACGATCATTTGTAGCCGATCATAGCCTTTTTCAGCAATCCCAAATAAAATTGGAGCTTCTGCTTCCGATTGTACATTCAGTACTTCTACTTTGACCTGTTCTTTCGTACCATTGCGCTTTTGCAGATGCACCACTGCCTGAAAAGGAAATTTCATGTATTCGTTAAAGTAGTAATACCAACTCGTGTTGACTTCGCCTTCATCGTAGGCTTCTACTACGATTTCGGAGTGGATGCGGTTTTCGCGGGATGGGTCTTTTTTGTACATAGGTATAGTTGTTCTATTTATATTGATTGACAATATACTGCATAATTCCCAATAATCTGGGTAGTTGATTGAGATAATATCTTTCCAAGTAAGATATTAACAAAACTGAGACTTCGCATAGCCCTATCTCCTAATGCTTAATCCAGATAGCTAAATAATCACAAAACATAACCATATAGTAACCAATCTGCATCATTTGAGGTAGTGAAGTCGTCAAATTTTGATTTACTTTGAAAGGTAATTAGTGGTCTAATAACCAAAAATAATAAAATCAACAAAATGTACGAAAAACGACTTATCAACATCTTACTATACAGTAGCTTTTTGTTATTACCTTCTATGCTGCTTGCGCAAAATGCTTATTACGTCGCCAAGGATGGTAGCGACACCAATAGCGGTAGTGAGAGCCAACCTTTTCTGAGCATTGGGAAGGCGGCGGAACTGATGCAAGCGGGTGATATTTGTTACATCAAAGCAGGTATCTATCGAGAAACACTGCGCCCTGCTCGTCACGGAACAGCAACTGCGCCGATCACTTTCACGAACTATCAAGAGGACGAGGTGCTGATCTCGGCGACCGAAGTGCTGACGGATTGGACGACACACAGCGGAAAGATATATCGTGCTTCGGTAGACATGTCATTGGAGGGACAAAATATGCTCTACTACAACGGGCAGCCAATGGATTTGGCACGCTGGCCCAACAACCAAGACCACGATCCGTATACCGTGGAAGCCGTTGGTGTAGAAGGTGGTTCGGGCAAAGAAATGATTTTGTCTGCTATACCTAATTTGGATTTGACGGGGGCAAAGGTCTGGTACCTCGGAGCGCATTCTGGTACAAGTTGGACACGTCCTGTCACAGGCATGTCTACCAATAGGGTGCAATTCACGGAAGTGGATGTAGAGCGGTGGCCATTTTCTGTTCATAGTCCTGCGGTGTTCAGGAACGGCAATCGCGGGCAGTCTTTTTTCTTGGACAAACTGGGATTGCTGGATTACGAGCTAGAATGGTATTACGACGATACCCAAAAGGTGGTGTATTGCCAAATTCCAGATGGTAAGAACATAGACGAGGTGGAGCTAGAGTACGCCGTTCGGGAACAAAGCCTGTTCATTGATAAAAATTATATCGTCGTGGACGGCTTGCAGACTTTTGGTGGCAAAGTGCAACTGCGAGGCGATCATTGTATCCTACGCAACAATACGATTCGGCACGGTCTGCAAACATTGGATGAACTGGACAATACCAATGCCCAAATGTCTAATGGTTCGGTGCAGGTGCAGGGCAGCAACAACCTCATTGAGCGCAATACAATTGAATACGGCTCACACAACGGCATTTTTATACAGGGCTGGGGCGGTGTTCAAGACAATACGATTCGTCAAAATATTATTCGCTATTTCAATACTGTCGGTAATCATTCTAGCCCGATTCGTTGCGCTTCGACGGGTACAAAGATCATTCATAACACCATTTACGGTACGGGTAGGGATGGCATTTTTGCACCGCCACCCAATTGCGAAATCGCCTACAACGACATTAGCAGTTGTATGCGCATCAACAACGACGGCGGCATTTTCTACGTAGTCGGCAATGATGATGAAAAAAATTCAACGATTCACCACAATTGGTTTCATGATACTTACGGCCCTGATTATGCTGATGGTCGCTCGGCGGGCATCTATTTGGACAATCGCAGCAAAAGTTACGATGTGCACCACAATGTGGTTTGGAACATCGACTGGTCGGGCGTACAAATGAATTGGGATGCCAACAATAACGATATTTTCAACAACACCTTTTGGAATGTCGATCAGGCGATGGGAATTTGGCTCAATGGCTACGTACAAGAAAATAATCGAGTTTGGAATAATTATGCCAACGTGGGTGGTTGGGAAGGTCAAGATTTCAGGGCAAATATCATTGATGCCAGCAATCCTTTCATGGATGTGACAAAAGACGATTTTAGACCCAAGACCAATTCTGCTTTAGTCGATCAAGGTATCGTCATCGCAGGTATCACAGATGGTTACGTAGGCAACGCACCCGACGTGGGTGCTTACGAAAGTGGCAGCGAATTTTGGGTAGCAGGCGCTACGGAACTTATTCTTACTTCTACTGCTGAGACTTGGCTACCCAATAAACATACTGCTTTGCAGGTTCGAATTGCCCCAAATCCAGCCCGTGATCTTGCTGTGATGCAGTTGGAACTTACCCAAGCTAGTCCGCTGAACTGGCGCATTGTCGATGCAAGGGGTAGGGTAGTGCTTGGCGAACAGCACACCAATACCCTTGCTGGTGAACAGTTCATCAGAATTGATACTAGCCAATTACAAAAGGGCTTGTATTTTGTTTGGGTACAAACGCAGCAAGGACAGGTTTTGAAACATTTGGTCGTGAATTAGGATATGCTTTTTGTCCTAAGCTTATAGCCTGAGTCGATGTAAAGAATTGCTCAACAAGCATGCCTAGTAAGTCCCTTCGGACGGAAACACAAATGCTCAGTTATTTTTCCTAAAAAATAGCTGAGCATTTGTGTTTCCGTCCATAAAAACCCTCTGAGCATACTTGTTGCGCGATCTCTAGGGCTTGACTAAGATTTATTCCAAGCATTGCTCGAAACGCTATAATAATCCTATGAAAAAAGCGAAGTAAGTAG
Source organism: Bacteroidota bacterium (assembly GCA_038746215.1). Lineage (GTDB taxonomy): Bacteria > Bacteroidota > Bacteroidia > Chitinophagales > Saprospiraceae > JAAUTG01. Next base: position 4,129 of record JBCDKV010000345.1, read on the forward strand.
GATTTGTCTACTATTCTAAGATTGAAAACGCCTACTGATCGGTAAGTTCCAAGAACTAGTAACAGTAGGCTCAGCAATCCTAAGGGCTTACCGATCCAGTAGGTTCAAATTTCAAGCTTAAAAGAGTAGTCCAGGATTTTAAGTGAATACTCAATCGACCTTAAAAATGCGGATCGCAATGACGGGTAACTTCGAGTTTGCCTGTCATTCAACGTACTCAGATGACAGACAAGCTTAGAGTTGTCCGTCATCATAACCCTCAATGGAATACTTACGATTTCAGCACTTGCCTAATTCTTCCAATAATACTTCTAGTCGGTGTATCCCAACGTTCACCGAGTCGCACAAAAATCAAATTTTCTTCTGGAAAAACTTGTACTTCTTGTCCAAAGATACCCAGCGCATAGAAGGTAGGTCCGCAATTTTGGATGTACCATTTGCCACTTTGCTGAACCGACGGACGTGCCGTTTGATAATCGGGATTTTCGATGGCTTGCACGGCGGTCATAGAATCTGCGTACATCTTGGTTTGCCATTTACCGTTTTCATCTTGCGCCTTATTGACATTTCTATTGCCGCTATACCACTGATACTGATAGCAATTATTGTCCATATCGGGTTGTACGGATCGTTCTACCCAAGCGGCGGGTACGATTTGCTCATTTTCCCAATTGCCGCCTTTCAAGTAGAGTCGACCAAATTTGGCGTAGTCGCGAGCAATGGGATGCAAACAGCAGAAGGCTTTGGTGTTGCCATTTTTTTCACTATCGACGAACCATCTCGCATCGCTTTCCATGCCGATGGGTTGCCAAATCTTTGCTTCCATATAAGCCGCTAGTGTCTTACCCGTCGCTCGTTGTACAATTAAACCTAGCAGTTGCGTATCCAAGCTGCTGTAGTATTTTCGTTCGCCAGGCTGATGCTTGAACTTCATCTTTCGGATGACCTTGATCACATCTTTTTTTAGGTACAAATCTGCGATGGTAGAAAACGGATTGGTGTAGGTGTTTTCGTTGAAATCTATGCCTGATCGCATATTGAGCAAATGCTCTACCGTTAGTTTTTCCCATTCGGGTGCTAGTCCACGCACTTCTTCCACATACTTCGTAATCGGGTCTTGTACGCTTTCGATTAATCCTTCCTCCACTGCGATGCCAACTAGGGCAGAGGTAAAAGATTTTGCCACTGAAAAAGAAGGTAATTGACTGTTTTCATCGAAGCCATTGAAGTAGCGTTCGTACAATATGCTATCATTGCGAATGACTAGAAAAGCGGTGGTTTCGGTCAGTTCTTCCAAATATTGATCTAGCGGTAATTTCGCAGGATATTTGTTGCGCTTTTTATCGGGGACACGCCATTCGATATTAGCGATTAGGTCATCTAAAGCGGGTTCGCCTTGCTCAAATTTGAAGACCTTATTCGCATCGTGGCGAATGATCTGCTCATCGAATTTGGGTTTTTGGTGATTTTCGGAGAGGTAAAAACGAGCGTATTTGGTGATTCGGCAAGCACTCATGGAGGTCAGCAGTAGGGCAAAGATCATTATCTTTTTCATTCCTAAGATAGTTGTGTGACTGTTGAATTGTGTAATTGTTGAACGGGTGCATCTCAAAATATCGTTTTGTTGATTAAAGGGCGAATTTTCGTTTGTATTCCATGTAATCACATCCGAAAATCTGCAAAGGAGGATTGTCGAACGCTCCAAGGGATTTGTAAG
>JBCDKV010000346.1:0-5844 GCA_038746215.1 Bacteroidota bacterium
AAAATCTGGTCTTCGTCCATCTGGATTGATGCAAGGAAATAGGACGAAGACCAGATTTTGTAGCAAATCTTCCGTGTTCTGGTCGGTCGCAGCCGCTAGTCGATAGGCGACTTGCATAGCAGCTTCTGTACACGATGCTTCGTTGCCGTGAATGTTATAACTAAAGGAAACCACTATGGGTTGGCTGTCGATGCGTTTACTCAACTCCTCAGGACTGGTATCTGCCAAGGACAAATTATTCTTTCGTAATTCTTCAATTTTGGCTTGGTTTTCAGCGGAAGTAATAACCGCATAGATCAGCGGACGTCCCTCGTAAGTTTCTCCATAATTGTCTAGACTGATGCGGTCGGTAGTCGCGTCGAGTTGTTCGAAGTAGTTGACCGTGTGGGCATAAAGTGTCATGCGTTCACCCAATTCGTAGCCCAAAAAATCAGCAGGCGAAGGAATACTTTCGTCGTAACTTAAATCTGGCTCGAACTGAAAACGTTCGGGTAGCAATGGATTTTGAGCTAAGCAAAAGGAGATGCAACATAGGCTAAAAAGCAATGCGTGATATAGCTTCATACGTTAGTGTTTGTGTATTTTATTAAATGCCAAAGGTAAACGATCAATAAAGTTTTTCAAAGTTTCGACCTGTTTATCGAAGTAATAAAAGTAGTTGACCCTTTCGATTCTAGAGAGATATTTTTATGAAGTAAAAATTTTCTTTTGGATGAGGTTTTACGGACAGCAAGCAAATAGACTTGCCTGACTTCCTGCCCAAAATGTCACCTCAAAAACAAGCAATTCAATAAACTTATATAAAATATCGTATTCGATTTTTGCTTAACTCTTAATTCTGTGTACATTAGCCTTTTGTAGATGAATAGATTACACTGCAAACGAGGTAAAGAAGTGCTTTCATTTTTGAAAGAAGATAGGTTTTGTTCACATCATTTACCGCTAAATTTGAGCGCACACCTAGTCGCTTGTATCTGGAAATGTCAAGAGAGTAAAATGCACTTTTTTATCCCAATTTAAGTGATAACCTCATTCTTGAACTATATGCAAATCAAATCACCAATTTCATGAGAGTACTGCTCGTATTTCTGTTATTCATTGCCTATGCGCTTTTTGCCCGCTGGTACTATGTGTGTCAGATTAAGGGACTCTGCAAAGCGGAAGTGGAAAGACCAATGACTTTGCAACTGACCGATGATAAAGGTGCAGTGATCTTAGAGGGCTACGAGCAGTTTGCATTTGATACCACTAAAGTAGTGCCTAATCTATCAGAAAATAATAGGCTATTCCTAGATCAGGTGGCTGCCTACGTGAAAGACCATCCAGATAAAAATCTGACCATCACGGGTTTCTATCGCCCGAGTGAAGAAGGACGTAGCTCTGGTATGTTCGAGAATTTGGGAGTAGCGAGAGCGGATCGCATCCGTTCTTTATTGGCGCGCAGGGGAATAGATGAAGACAAAATTACCTTGGATTACGCTAAATCAGCAGACGAGACGCTGGATTCGCCTTTGCTTTTTGAGCTCTTTATTCCAGAGCTGCCTTCTGAGTTCGACAAAACTGCCTTTACCTTCACTAATATGACGTTTTCGGATGATAATTTCGAGTACAATTCTGCTGCCTTCAATCCGGGAACGCAGCTACAAGCCTATGCTGACTCCGTTCGGACTTTCCTAGAACTGAACCCAGATCAAAGCTTAACTATCGTTGGGCATACTGATTCTATCGGTAGCGACGCTTACAACGATAAGCTGGGCTTGGAGCGCGCACAAAATGCCAAAATCTATTTCAAAGATTTAGGGGTTGAGGCTGAAATCGAAACGGAAACGATGGGCAAGCGTCGTCCCGTTGCTCCCAATTCAGCAACAGACGGCAGTGATAATCCAGAAGGCAGACAGAAAAACCGAAGGGTTAATTTTGTAATCAATTAAGTCCAATTACTTTGGTACTGCTATCAACGAAAAGTAATTTGAATCAATGTCAGGAAATCGTGCAGCCCTCTTTACCAAATAGCGAATAAAAAAACCTTATTATGTCAGAATTTAATATAGAGGACTTTTTTACCTCCTTCGACTCCAATGAAAGCCTAGCCATTTTATTGTTTCTCATTGTGGCTTATGTGCTAGGAATTCTTACTGGCTTACTGTTGCGTGGCAGAAGAATCCGACAATTGCGCAAAGAACTAGCGGCTAAAGAAGAGGAAGCCAAAGGACTACAAATCAAAGTGGATGAAATGAGCGAACAAATGGCACTGAAAGATGCGGATATGCAGAAAGTGCGATTAGAAAATGAGGATCTATACACCCGTATTCGTATTTTGGAAAGCGATAAACAGCAACTCCAAACGGATTTGAATGCGACACTAGATCAGACGCGCCTGCTCCAAAGCAATAAGGATGCTTACGAGTCCACCATTGTAGATTTGACAGAGCAATTGAACGTAAAAGCTGCCCAGCTTTCTGTTGCAACGAATAATCCAACGACTACTTCAAACCCTGCTCCGCCCGTAGTGACAACAGCTTACGAAAATACAGGAGAACTACAATCGCTTTATACGCAAACCAAAGATCGTTTGGAAGTCTTGGAAGAAAAGATCAATAAATTAGAAAGCGAGAACAGCGTTTTACAGGAAGATTTGCAAAAAATTACGCAGCGCACAACACTTGCCCCTGAACAGATGGACAAGCAGGTCGTAATGGGACAACCACGCAATGCGGAAGTGATCGGCGGACGTATCATCACCGACGAAAGTGTAGAGAAGGACGATCTGACCTTGATCAACGGCTTAGGTCCATTTTTGGAGAAGAAACTCAACGAAGTACAGATATATACTTACGATCAAATCAGCACTTGGAGTCCATCCGATATTCAAACGATTACGAAACAAATTGGATTTTTCCCGGGGCGAATCGAGCAGGACAATTGGGTAGGGCAAGCCGCTAGATTACAACAAATGAAGCTAGATAATCCGAAGGCTTTTGCGAAAGAGGAAGAGTATCCTAGCAACCCTAAAGATTTGAGAATCATTGCTGGTGTTGGACCAAAAACGGAAGAGCTATTGAAAAACAATGGCGTCCGTAATTGGGTGGAACTAGCCAGTACAGATGTAGAAAGACTTAGAGCCATTCTCCGCGACGCAGGTGCGCCTTTCGATACCCTCAATCCATCGACTTGGCCAGAGCAAGCTCGTTTAGCATCCAATGGCGAATGGGAACGCTTTAAAGATTATCAAGGTTATTTGGGCGTGGATTAGCAGTTGGCGGTTAGCAGTTAGCAGTTGGCAGTTAGCTAGTTTGAGCAAGACTTTTTTTGAGTATTATAAACCTAAAGGTCAATGCTATTGACCTAAGAAAATTATTTACGCATACGCATCGTTTGAAAATCTCGTAGGGATGCACCGTGTTTGCTTTACAGTTCGTACCTACGGTGCTTAGATCACAAAATTGAAATTCTTTCTACCGATAGTTCGTACCTAACGGCACTTAAAAATCCTTGACTCAACAGCGTTGAGACAAACAAAACGATACAACAACTCCATTATTTAGGGAATTTGTGAAAGATAAGCTACCCAAATTTCAAGAATTATCACGAACTAATACAAGGCGCGAAGAAGGAAGATAGCCTGCGTTACCTGACTGATGAGCAACGTAGTAGTTTGGGAGAAAATTAAAAATGGGTAGGCTATTTTTTACATGTTCCCTAAACCCTAAAACAAAGCAATCCATGAAAAAAATAGTGGTATTAACGGGTGCTGGCGTGAGTGCAGAAAGCGGCATCAATACTTTCCGAGATGCCGACGGACTCTGGGAAGGACACGATGTGATGGAAGTCGCTACGCCACAGGGTTGGCAGAAGAACCAAGAACTGGTACTTGATTTTTACAATCAACGCCGTGCGCAACTCTTGAAGGTGAAGCCAAATGCTGCTCACAAAGCCTTAGTAGAACTAGAAGATCATTATGAAGTCTGCGTTATTACGCAAAACGTAGACGACCTACACGAACGCGCTGGTAGCGAAACCGTTGTACACTTACACGGCGAATTGCTAAAAGTTCGCAGTTTGGGTAATCCGAATTTGGTGTACGATTGGAAAAAAGACCTGAAAACAGGTGACCTCTGCGAAGAAGGTGCGCAACTTCGACCACATATCGTTTGGTTTGGCGAAGAAGTACCGATGCTTCCCTTAGCCGCAGAATTGGTTTCCGAAGCTGATCTCATCATCATTATCGGCACTTCCATGCAAGTTTATCCAGCAGCCTCGCTCACTGACTACGCCAAAGTAGGTACGCCCATCTATTACATTGATCCAAAACCTTCCATCAATTACGAACTGAGCAGGTCTAACCACTTAGAAGTGATAGAAGCAAAAGCCACCAAAGGGGTTCGGAAATTGGTAGATGAATTGATGAGAGCCGCTAAGTGAGGTTACTTCTGTTACAGCTACTCGGCTTACTCAATACCAATCAAGTCCTACTAAATTATCAATCCACTGTCATTAACCTAACACCAAATACGCAACGGTAACTATAAATCGAGAAATAGTAAGCTTCATTTATTAACTTTGCCCTTTACCACGAATGGATAAGCCTTCATTCACTACTACAAAGCCGGGTGCATCTCAAAATGTCATTTTGTTGATTGAAGGGTGAATTTTCGTTTGATTCCATGCAGTCGCATCCGAAAATCTACAAAGGAGGATTTTCGGATGCTCCAAGGGATTTTAAGGGCAAGAAGCGTTAAAGTTTTAACGCTTCTTGCCCTTAAAATCCCCCTAGCAGAAAGTTTTTCACCTTTGAAAAAAACTTTCTGCGACATTTTGAGATGCGCCCACAAAGCCTTATCCATTTGACTTTGAAAAAATTTTGTGATGACAGGTCTTAGAGAACAGATTGATTTAACACGTCTACCTCGCCATATCGCGATTATTATGGATGGCAATGGGCGTTGGGCGAAGCAAAAGGGGCGTCCAAGAGTATTTGGACATCGGAGTGCGGTGCAAGCCGTCAGAGAAACAACAGAAGCGGCAGCCGAACTAGGAGTAGAATATTTAACTTTATATGCTTTTTCTACCGAAAATTGGAAGCGTCCGATGACAGAAGTCAATGCTTTGATGACTTTGTTGGTAGAAACGATTCGTGGTGAAATTGCAACCCTCAATAAAAACAACATCCGCTTGCAAGCCATTGGTGATATTCAAAAATTGCCCGGTGCCAGCTACAAAGCCCTGATGAAGGGCATCGAAGGAACGAAAAATAATACGCGCATGACCTTGAATTTGGCATTGAATTACAGTGCTAAATGGGAGATCATGAAGGCCGTCAAACAAATTGCTTCGGAAGTACAGAAAGGAGCATTGAACACTGAAGACATAGACGAAAGCTTATTTTCCAGTCATTTGTCCACGAGCGGTATACCCGATCCTGAATTTTTGATTAGGACTAGTGGAGAAGCTCGAATCAGTAATTTTTTGCTGTGGCAAATCGCCTATTCAGAACTCTATTTCACCAATCTGTTCTGGCCAGATTTCAGGAAAAATAATTTGTACGAAGCTATTTTGGATTTTCAAAATCGGGAACGACGATTCGGAAAGATCAGCGAACAATTAAAAATGAGTTCTTGATATTCCAAATACAACCTCTTTTGCACTTTCCTACTCTATTAAGAGCACGTTTGGAAAACTATCTTCCTACAAACCAACATTTTACGAATCTGACTGTATGAAAAATGACCTCCGTATCCAGATATGCAGCCAATTTTTCACCTTGTCAGAACCGCAAACTGCTGATTTCTAGTTCAATCCTACTCCAAACTAGCTCTAAGTCCAAATAAATAACTTACTTTTGCA
>JBCDKV010000347.1:0-5810 GCA_038746215.1 Bacteroidota bacterium
AAGAAATTAAGTCTTGATTTTTTTGTTTCTTTTTGTATCAAGACAAAAAGAAAAGGCTGATTTTTGTCAAAATGTCCAGTAGTCTAATTATTTTCAAAGTCAGGTTCGGAAAATACTGGTTTACAGGAAGATAGTGCTCCAAACGTGCTCTTAGATACTTGTACCTCATCAGAATCCTACCAACAACAGGTGTAAGCTATAATTTTGAGTTATTGGAAAAATACATTAAATTGTATGCTCATTTTCACATTTTGTATCTGTGGAATGAAAAAACAATAACTTCTGATTTTTAGAGCTGGTCTTTTGCTTCCAGATTTCGCCAAAAAGCCTCACCGTAGCTCTGCTATGCTTGCGTTTTTTGACACAATCTGGAATCAAAATCTCTAACTCAAAAACTTGAATTCACTATTTCATCATTCCTATGTATTTAGCACCGCTTAATTATGATCGTTTTTTCAAAAAAGTCTTTTCGGACGAACGCATTGCTCAGCAATTCCTCGAAGATTTTTTAGGCATCGAAATAGAGGCGATTGAGCTACAGCCACTCGATCACAAATTGACCAACGAAGCAAGTTTGGTAAGTTTCGACTATCGCTGCAAGATTGATGGTAAGTTCATCATCATTGATATGCAGCAGTGGTATAAACACGACGTGGTCAAGCGATTCTATATGTACCACGCTGCTAATACAGTCCTGCAATTGGAAGATTTACCATTGAAATCAGTAGGACGAGAGCGAAAAACCAAGGATTACAGAGCGCTGCTACCTGTCATTACTTTGATTTGGATGGTGGACGATGGTCTGAAATTTGATCGAGATTATACGACTTACACCATGTTACCCGTCGAAGTATTAAATTTTTTGCAAGATAAACCACTATGGGAAGAGGAACATGTTCCTTCTATTTTGGAAAAGCGAGCAGAAATTTTGAAACTCGTCCATAACGACACCAAAAACTTGTCTTTTCTACAGCAAAATCAACTCATTTTTGCTTTTCAAAGCTACATTATACGAAATGACTCCAATAAGGATAAAAGATACGCTCGCTGGTTTGAATTTGCAGAAAAAACAAGGGACAGTGGAAACACCAAGGAAGATTTTGTGGACTTCGAAGACGATCCCGTGTTTTCAGAACTAATCCGTAGGTTGAATCACAAGAGTCTGAATAAATCAGATCGAGACTATATTTTTTATTATGATGAGATGCTTGGTGTGATGGAAGCCAAAGTTAGGGACTCAAAAGAAGAAGGTATAGAAATAGGGGAGCAGATCGGATTGGAAAAGGGTGAACAAATTGGACTAGAGAAAGGCGAACAAATCGGAGGAATAAAACGGGACGTAGAAACGACTGTCCACCTACTGAAAAACTTTCCAGACTTCGAGCCAGCACAAATAGGTAAAATGGTGCGACTTGATCTTGATCTGATAAAAAGGATACAATCTATCCTGCAAGATGATACCTCAGAAGAGCTTGAAGGATTGGTATCTTCATTATTTGAATCCATTGATGGCTTAGAATCGAAAGAAATGAAAGATTTGGTGGATTGGTTAGCACAATTACTACGAGCAGAAGCATAGATTAACATTTATGCCTGTATCGATATATTAAATATGTGAATAACGACTGTACAGATCTCATTTTTCTTGACATTGACTCAGATGTAGTTCATATCAATATCCACAAATTGAGCAACAAGTATGCTCAGTAATTCTCTTCGGACGGAAACACAAATTTCAACTTATTTTTTTGAGAAAATAAGTTGAAATTTGTATTTCCGTCCATAAAAAACCTTTGAGCATACTTGTTGCGCGATCTCAAGCACTTACTAAGTGTCAAAAGTTTAGTAAAGTTGTTACTAACACGGAATGGAGTATTTTACCCGTTATTCGCATTAAATGCAAAGGACACTACAAAAGCTGGATCAATTATTCTTCAAGCAAGTCTCTATTGCGCCACTTGTCATCTTTAGAATCGTCTTCGGCGGCGTACTATGGTACAGTACTTTCAGGACTTGGCAGAAGGGATGGATCACCGAACTATACGTCGATCCTAGCTATCACTTCGGATTCTTCGTTTGGCTGATACCACTCAACGAAGTGGGCATGTACATCGTTTTCAGCGTACTGCTGCTCAGTACTTTGTGTATTATACTTGGACTGTTTTACCGTTTGAATACGATTATCTTCTTTCTACTATTTGTGTATGTCGAATTACTAGACAAAACCTACTACCTCAACCATTACTATTTAGTCAGCTTGCTTTCCTTTTGGCTCATTTTAGTACCCGCCAATCGTTGGTATGCACTCGATACGCTACTCTTTCCTAATATAAAATCTACTACTTGCGCCAATTGGCACATTTTTCTATTCAAAATACAGCTTTCCATTGTCTACTTTTTTGCTGGACTCGCCAAAGTTAATCCAGATTGGCTCTTCCAAGCACAGCCCTTGGCGACTTGGCTACCAGGCAGGTATCAATTACCCCTTATCGGTTCTTGGCTACACTACAAAGAAGTGGCTTTTCTTTTCAGTTGGGCAGGCTGTTTGTATGATTTGACGATATGGATTTTCCTGTGGATCAAAAAAACTAGACCGTACGCTTATATACTAGTCATTGCCTTTCATGTACTTACCGCCATTCTTTTTCCAAGAATTGGTATGTTTCCGTATATTATGATTGCATACACGATTATTTTTTTTGCTCCAGCTTGGCACGAAAAAGTGCTCTCCTATTTACCCTTTTACAGTCCTATGCATGCGATTGACAGACGATCTATTCTTCCTAAGTGGAGTAACTATATCACTATTGCACTCCTGACTTATTTTGTGTTTCAGCTTTACTTACCACTTAGATATTTACAGCATGGCGGCAATCTGTTTTGGCACGAAAAAGGCTACCGGTTCAGTTGGCGAGTCATGCTGATGGAAAAGAATGGTTATACCTCAATTATTTTAAAAGACCCTGCGACCAATAGACAAAAAGAAGTCGATCAAGATGTTTATTTAACACCTTTCCAACAACAGCAAATGCGCTCTCAACCCGATATGCTGCTACAATTTGCTAGACATATTGGAGATGAATTTCAAGCAGAACGTGGATATGCGCCAAAGGTGTACGTGAAAAGCAGATTATCGCTCAACGCAAGACGCAGCCAAGTTTTTACCAACGACACCTTGGATGTCTATGCGACACCAGACCCCATGAATAACAATTGGATCTTACCACTAAAAGAAAAATGAGAAAATACTTCTTATCCACAGTAATCTTCCTACTGCTTTGTGTCTCACAACTTTGGTCTCAGCAGACAGCTACCCTGAGTGGTGTCGTCACCAATTTTAAAAATGAAACACTGGAAGATATCTTTATCTACGTCAATGGTCAGGATGAATTTGCGATCACGGATCGTAAAGGACAATTTTCGCTAGTACTTTCCGATCAGCAAAACTACCAACTGTTGATACAGAGCCTCAATATTAATTCTATCGAAAAGACCATCTATTTGGATGGCGACACGATCCTAAATATTCAAGTAGAAGAAATCATACAGAACTTAGCGACCGTAACTGTGCAAGCTGAATCGGATGCTTTTGGGATTCGACAGTTGCGCGCCGTGGAAGCAGGTGGTTTATACGAAGGCAAAAAAACGGAGGTGATTAGTATTGATAAACTGGTGGCAAACAAAGCCGCTAATAATGCTCGACAGGCATTTAGTAAGATTCCTAGTCTCAATATTTGGGAAAGCGACAATGCGGGTTTACAGCTAGACATTGGCGGCAGAGGATTGAGTCCAAAACGAACTTCCAACTTCAATACGCGACAAAATGGCTACGACATCAGTGCGGATGCTTTGGGTTATCCAGAGAGTTATTACACACCGCCGCTGCAAGCAGTGCAGCAAATAGAGATCGTTCGTGGCGCGGGTGCGTTGCAATATGGTAGTCAGTTTGGAGGCTTAGCCAATTTCAAAATGAAAAAGGGCGCAACGGATAAGGCTTTGAACGTGGAGTCACAAAACACTTACGGGGCGTTCAATTTTTTCAATACCTTCAACAGTATACACGGACAAAAAGGTAAATTAAATTATTATACCTACGCCCAGTACAAACGTGGAGACGGCTGGCGTCCCAATGCTGCATTCGAGCAATACGGTGCTTATGCCAGTTTAAGTTATGCTGCTTCGGAGAAACTCCAACTCAATTTTGATTTTACCTATATGTATTATCTGAGTCAGCAAGCGGGTGGACTCACAGACGAAGCTTTTGAACGCAATCCAAGGAGTTCCAATCGAGCCAGAAATTGGTTTCGAGTCAACTGGAATTTAGCGGCACTTTCTTTAGAATACGAAATTTCCGAGCGAGTGAAAATCTACAACCGAAGCTTTGGCTTACTGGCAGGTCGTACCTCACTAGGACTTTTGGAAACGCCCGATGTAGAAGACCCACTATCGAACCGAGACTTGATTGATGGAAAGTTTAGAAATATTGGCAACGAAACTCGCTTGGTGTTCTCCTATCCTAGTGTCGCTGATTTGAATAATACTTTGCTGGTTGGGACTAGGCTATATCGGGGTTTCACTAATTTCAGTCAAAGCTTCGGGACAGATGGTAGCGATGCCGTTTTTACGCGTGTGGACACTGCATTTTTGGAGCGCAGAAAATCAGATTTTGAATTCCCCAATTTCAATGCGGCTGTTTTTGCGGAGAAAATCATTCGGCTCAGTCCAACTTTTAGCTTGATTCCAGGTATTCGCTACGAATACATCGACACCGAATCCCAAGGCTTTTTCACCACCAATCTACGCACCAATAGCTTCGGTGATTTCATAGAAGAAGTACGAAAAGATACTTCCGCAAACCAACGCCACGTCTTTTTATACGGCTTGGGGCTTTCCAAAAAACTCAATCCAACCTACGAACTATACGCCAATGCCACTGCCAATTATCGCGCCATCAATTTCACGGATGTCCAAATACAAACCAATATACAAGTCGTGGATAGCCTAATCAAAGACGAAAGTGGCTACAGCTTCGATCTCGGTATTCGGCGCAGAAATTTTTCTCCTTTTTTCTTAGAAGCAGGCTTTTTCTACATCCTGTACGACGATCGTATCGGTGAAGTGATTGACGACGGACTACGCGTACGCACCAATATTGGTTCGGCACGTATTTTTGGGCTAGAGCTATTTTTGGAAGTCGATGTTTTGGCTGCCATCAAACGAGCCAATGAGCAACACAAACTCAGCATTTTTGTTAACGGTTCAGTCAATCGAGGCATCTACACCAAAATTAATGATCGTGCTTTGGTAGGCGTTCGTTCGGGCAGTAAATTAGAGGATTTGCCAGACTATAACATCAAAACAGGACTAGCTTACGGCTACCAAAAGTTCATCGCTTCCCTACAAGCGACTTTCGTAGGTGAGCAGTTCTCGGACGCTGCCAATACTACACGTGCTTTCAAAGGGGTTTTTGGTGTCATCCCAGCTTACAGTGTTTTTGATCTTTCTGCTAAATATCCTTTTTCGAAGCGCCTTACACTTTCTGGCAGCGTTAATAACTTATTGGACAATTTCTATTTTACCCGTCGCGCCCCCGCCTATCCTGGACCTGGCATTATTCCTGCCTTGGGGCGTACTTGGAACATTACTTTGGAATTGAGGTTTTGAAGCTAATAAACTAAACCACTCTATGGCACAGCCTACTTCTTATTATGCGCACGGAAAGTTACTGCTCACAGGTGAATATGCCGTATTGGATGGTGCAGTTGCCCTCGCTGTTCCAAGCAAATTAGGGCAACGACTAGATATTGTAG
>JBCDKV010000348.1:0-5805 GCA_038746215.1 Bacteroidota bacterium
GCCTGCGCCTAGATTGCTCAACTGTTCTTCCTTTCCGCCGTCATTGAGATGGCGCAACATCAGTTCGTATTCGCCCGATCTGTCGCTCCAGTAAGCAATGTATTTACCGTTGGGCGACCAAGCAGGAAAGCGTTCTGCCACACCAGAACTTTGCGTCAAATTTTTGGTAATTCCCTTTTCTGCGGGCAAGGAAAAAAATTTCGCCTCTTGCTTCTGCAATCGCTCGTTTCCCGTCGGGCGCAATGTCCATATTTTGCAGATATTTCTCTACTTTTTCTTTTCTAGCTTTCACCGAGACCAAGTCTGTCACAACTTGTACTTCCACGGCTTGGTGCTTGTCTGTTGCCACATCTAGCAGGTGTAGCTTTCCGTTGGCTTCAAAAACGATCTCGGATGTTCCAGCGGCAGGAAAATGTACGTCAAAGTCTGTGAAGCTCGTCACTTGTTTGCGTGTTTTCGTATTTAGGTCGTAGCTCCAAATATTGAAACGCTGCGCAGGTCCATTGTCGGACAAATAATAGACTTTATCACCAATCCACATGGGCAGTTCGTCATTGGCAGCGTTGTCGGTAATGTTTTCTGATGCCAGCGTGTTCAAATCGAATAACCAAACATCAGCCGCCGTGCCACCGCGATAGCGTTTCCAAGTTCGGAAAATACGCGAACGATCAGTGTACGCCACTTTTTGTCCATTGGGTGAAAGGCTAGCAAATTCGCCGTAAGCCATCGGTAGTTGTTCGGGTAGTCCTCCCGTGCTAGGAATCTTGTAGAATTGCGAAAAGCGTTGTTTGCCGCTATTCATGGAAGACGTATACAGCAAATGCTTTCCATCGGGATACCAGTCCATGATTCGATCGTTCATCCCGTGATGGGTCACACGAGTCGGTACGCCCCCAAAGGTCGGGATGACGTAGATGTCGGTATTGCCATCGTAATTGCCAGAAAAAGCAATTTGTGAACCATCGGGTGAAAATCGGGGAAAGGTCTCGTTGCCTTTGGCAGAACTCAGCTTGCTGGCTAAACCTCCCGTTTTTGCTACTACCCAAATATCGCCACCGTAAGAAAAAGTGATGTGCGTATCTGAGACATCGGGTTGTTGGAATAAACGCGCATTGATTTGTGCATAGATCAGGGAAAAGCTCATGCTTAGGATGAGCAAGGAAAGTGTTCGTTTCATCATTTTTTTAAACAATTGAGTGAAAAATATGGGGTTGGTTTTTACAGCTTGTTTGGAGTTTTCAGTAATCTTTGAATTAAATCTTGGTAAAGATCATGAGATCGCGCAACAAGTATGCTTAAAGGTTTTTTATGGACGGAAACACAAATTTTCAGTTATTTTTCTTGAGAAAAACAACTGAAAATTTGTGTTTCCGTCCGAAGAGACCAACTGAGCATACTTGTTGCTCAATTTTCTTACATTGGCTCGAGCGAATGAAGTCTTTTATAGCCCTAATCTTTACTTACGTTCTCCTACAAAGTTATCGGATTTGTATTTAAAAAGGACATTAAAAGTCGTTAAACTACCATAGATTCTAGTGAGGTATTGCTGTAGGTTGACTTTTTCTTCGTCGCTGAGGTTTTTGCTACTGTTGATGCGCTGCTCCATGACTCGAAGCCGATCTCGTAGCATCACAATTTTGTGAAAAAAGGTCGTGATGGGGATTTCCTTAGCTTTCAAACTATCATCGCCAGGTTGCAAGATCATCGTACCACCTTCCCAGCGTTCCCCCAATTCGACGGTTTCTTCGAGCGCATTGAAGTTGCGGAGTACTTTGATTAAGGATTTTTCCATCTCAGAATAAGAGACGGTTTCTTTTGCGGGAACAGCGTCTATAATTTCCCATTTTTCGTAGTCTTTTCCTACTTCTTTGATACCGTATAGCAAGAAACAAACTTCGTAGGCGACTGGATGCAATCTAATAACTACGCCATCTCCGAAGGCAGGATGTTTCACTCTAGAACCCACGCCTAGTATTTGTTGATTTTCCATTTTTTGATTGTTTTTGATGTATTATAGGACACGTTTATCCGTTTGCCTAGTAGTGTTTTCAAGAGTTTTTTCGGACAGCAATGAGTTTGTTTTTATGAAATAAAAATTAGCAATTTGAGCACTCAAATATTAAGAGCTTGTTTGGACCAAGATTGAACTGTAAATCAGTAGTTTACGGTTCTGGCGAAGAGTGTCGTAGGTACGCACTATGAGGGCGTCACAGTTCGCACCTACGGCGCTTGATAAATGATATTTGGCGGAATCTCTACCCATAGTTCGCCTCTACGAGGATTTGAAATTAACGCTTTTTGACTTGTGGGGTGTCAGTAGATTCTCACGATTCAGGTAAACCTACCAGCTATGGTAATAAGCTGCTGCCTAACCATCGCTTTCCTGATATTCCTGCAATAGTTTTTCGATGTCTAAAATTAAACGATCTACATCCGTTGGATTAGTGCCATCCGCAAAAGCGCGAACACGTCCTGCTTTGTCTACTAGTATGAGTCGTCCACTGTGGTCGAAGCCTTCGGGCGCGTCTCCGTCTTCTATGGCAATGCTAAAATAGTCATCGGCTATCTCGTAGATGTCCTCTTTCTCGCCCGTGACAAAGTGCCACTTTTCCGCAGATGTGATGCCAATGTTTTGGGCGTACTGTCGTAGTTGCGGCACGCTGTCTCGTTTGGTGTCTATGGTATGCGAGATCAAAGCCACCGCTGGATTGTCAGCAAATACATCGTGCAATCGCTTCATTTGCTGCGTCATTTTTGGACAAATCGTGGGACAAGCGGTAAAGAAAAAATCGGTCACATAGACTTTGTCCGCAAAGGTATCATTGGTAACCACGACGCTATCTTGATTGAGGAAAGAGAAGCTCGGAATGGTGTGTGGCACTTCTTTTCCGTCGATGATTTCTTTTTCTCCCAGCACAGGCAATACATCTTTTTTTTGTTTGCTGTCCAAGGTGCAGTTCCAGGAAAGGAGCAAGAGGAAAAAATATAGCTTGTATTTCATATTGATGAGTGCAAGTTAGGTAGGTGGACTTAAATATTAATTGTGAAAGAATTTTGAGTAGCACTCGGAACAAGTCCGAGAAAGCTCTTGAGATCGCGCAACAAGTATGCCTAAAGAGTTTTATGGAGGGGGAAACACAAGTTCTCAGTTATTTTTCCTGAGAAAAATAACTGAGAACTTGTGTTTCACTACGAAGAGACTTAGGCAAATTAAAAAAATGAGACTTTGTATACGCTTAATTGCCTACACGCGATAACTGACGTTTTGCCATCTTAATGGCCTGATCCAATTGACTACTCAAAAACTCACCTTGCTCGATGGCTTTTTCGTAATCTTCTTGCGCCTTTGAGCCGTCTACTTCGGTAGAGGGATCGGCTTTGAGGATTGCTATTTTTGATTCCCAATTAGCGATTTGCCCCTCCATTCTTTCCATGACAGTTATGCCAGCTTCTATGCCTTTTTCCATATCGGCAGGAATGTTTTCCAATGCAATGAGCTGGGATTTTAGATCAGCAATCACTTTCATTTTTTCGTTGATGTCACCAATTTCTGCTGTGGCAGTCTGATCTGTAGTCGTAGCTGTTTCCGACGCCACCATTTCCTGTTCTTCCGTTGTTGTATCTGCTGTTTTTTCGCTCTGTTCTGCGGCACAGGCTAGGGACAGGCTGGTGATAAGTAATATCCATAAGTATTTCATATTCAAGTATTTTGTCTTTCGTATGTAGGGATGTACGAAGTCTTAGAGCTTATTTGGAGCACTATCTTCCTGTAAACCACTGTTTTCCGAACCTGACTTTGAAAATAATCGCTCGTTTATCTCGATAAAGTCGCCATTATTCTCTTCGTCAGAACCGTAAACTACTGATTTACAGTTCAACCCTGCTCCAAACAAGCTCTTAGTTTTGTTAACATTTTACTTGGGAACACCCTGAGTCAATGCAAGATAATTGAGCAACAAGTATGCTCAGAGAATCTCTTCGGACGGAAACACAAATTTCAACTTATTTTTTGGAGAAAAATAAGTTGGAATTTGTGTTTCCGTCCATAAAAAACTTTTGGGCATACTTGTTGCGCGATCTCAAGAGCTTCACTAAGATTTATTTCAAGCATTGCTTAAGACTTCGTACACACCCATTTCGTATGCAAAAATCGACTGCAATTTTACTATTTCTTCTCACAGCATCCAAATGATCGAAAACCAAAAGCTTTCACAAATCTTCAGTAGCTTCCCAATTTAATAGCCCACCATCGAGATGAAAAATCTTTTGGGCATCAAAACCACCATTTCGCATCAGTGTACCCACGCGAACGCTGCGCCTGCCCGAGCGACAATAGATGAGGTAGGTCTTGTCCTTATCGAGTTGTTCCATACGTTCCCACATGTCAGGTGCTAGGTAGCTGATGTTGAGCGCACCATCAAAGTGAAACTGTTGGAATTCTTCTGGTGTTCTGACATCAATCAGTATCGCCTGTGCTTCCGACGCCATTGCTGCTTTGAAATGAGTGGGACTGAGATTTTGCAAGCGTGCTTTCAGCATCCGCCAGCGAGGTGTTTTACACGAACTTGAATCATTGTGTTTTTCTGACATGCTGCTAAACTAGTTAATTTTCTACTAATGCGCTTGCGCTTTGAGCATCATAGCGCAAATAGTAATAAGTTTGTCGTGAAATTTAGATGCATAAAACCGATTTTTTTAGAAATCACCTTCTTTAACGATTGGATCGAGTTAAATCTTCTATTGCCAGTAGTGAACGGACAATTTGATTGATCTGCTGTTCCCGAAGCTGCTCAAAATAGAAAGTCAATTGAGAGATTTGTTACGATCTGTGATCGTTACTAGAAGACCAAAAATTAGTTAGATGAAAAAATGTTTCAGTTTAAGCCTTTCGATTTGTTTTGCACTCGGATTATTTGCCCAAAACGACACTTACAAGCACACCTTTCATTTTGGTGCTGGACTGACAGGAGTCGGTTTATTGATTAATCTGGCAGATGGTGCCGATTTATCCGAAGCAAGTTTTGATCTAGAATCAGACGACATTCAAGACGCTTCGGGGATGTTTATGGGAAATGCAAATCCTGCTATTCAGTTCGCCTATGATTATGGTCTAGTCAAATGGTTTAGTCTCGGTGCTAGCGTTTCCTACCAAAGACTTGGGGTTGATTTTACTGATTTTTCCTACATCGACGGCTCAGGTCAATTTGTCGATGTTGGAGACTTAAGCGTAGCTGCCAATCGCCTCAATCTCACTCTGCGCACGCTGTTTCACTACGGCAATTCCGATAAAATTGATATGTACTCTGGTTTTCGTTTGGGTGTCACCAATTGGGGACTCGGCATAGAGACGAATAATTCAAGTATTGAAGAAGACTTGGAAACTTCCTCTTTTGCGGGCATCGCACCAACGGGGCAATTGATCCCTTTTGCGCTAAGAGCCTATTTCAATGAAAACTTGGGGATTAGCTTTGAGTTGGGAATTGGTGCGCCACACGCCATAGCACTTGGGGTAAATTATAGAATGTAAACATCGTTGTGCGAAGGCTTAAGCTCGACTTTGGTCTTTTGCTATTAGCTGTTGGCTTGCATCATAAGTGTTTACAAATCAGTAATATATGCGAATAACGACTGTACAAATCTCATTTTTCTTGACATTTGACTCAAATATGGTTCAGGTCAATATCCGCAAATTGAGCAACAAGTATGCTCCGTAATTCTCTTCGGACGGAAACACAAATTTCAACTTATTTTTCTCTAAAAAATAAGTTGAAATTTGTGTTTCCGTCCATAAAAAACCTTTGGGCA
>JBCDKV010000349.1:0-5805 GCA_038746215.1 Bacteroidota bacterium
GGAAACACAAATTTCAACTTATTTTTCTCCAGAAATAAGTTGAAATTTGTGTTTCCGTCCATAAAAAACCTTTGGGCATACTTGTTGCGCGATCTCAGGTACTTTATTAAGTTTTAAAAAGTTTAGTTAAGCTATTACTACCACAAAATGGAGTATTTTACCCGTTATTCGCATTAATAGCAAAAGGCTAAAGTCGAGCTGATCATCTAATTCACTCAACGATCAAATCGCTGAAAGCTTAACCGCTACACATTCCTAAATAGCTTTACTTCCTTACTTTCCCTTTTCACGGTCTCAATTACGGTCTTCACGGCATTGCTTCATATTTAGGTGGTGAAGTAATACTAATTTTGTTCAGTCTTCCTATTCAATGGCCAGTATATGGTGGTGGTCGAATATGAAAATATCTTTTTTGATCCGCAAAGAATTAACCAACATCGTACTCCTTCAAATTTTTGATTGATGACTAAAAAATCTGTTACATGATTATCAAAAATAAATCGTATTTCAAAAACCCAGCGGTAGATAAAGCGCGATTCCAAAATTGGGTGACCCAACTCGAACAAGTGAATGCTTGCACTTACGAAAAATGGAGCATACAAACGAGTCTAGGTACGACCCAAATCTATGGATTGAATACCGCAAACAAGCAATTGAGTCCACTGGTGCTATTTCCTGGTTTTAGAACGACGGCATTGATTTGGGATTTAGATCGAGGCTTGCAATCACTAGCGCAAAAATTCCGTATCTTTTTGGTCGAGACGAACGGACAACCTAATCTCAGCGATGGACATTCCCCTGCTATCAAGTCCTTAGATTACGGTGTTTGGGGAGCAGAAGTCTTCGAGCAATTGCAGTTAGAGTCGGCTTATATCGCTGGCGCATCATTTGGTGGACTCGTCTGTATGAAGATTGCGCTGGTCATTCCTGATCGCATCAAGGGTGCTTTTTTATTGAATCCAGGTTGCTTCAGATTCGTTGCCTTGAGTGCAAAGAACATCTATTACAACCTGCTGCCACTCATTCGCCCAAATGCGAAAAATATCAAGCAGTTCCTAGACCATCTCATCTTTTGTAAACCCAATCACGGACTTTCCAAGGTCGCAGAAAACTTGCTGGTGGAATATCTTGAATTGGCACTCACCCAATGGAAAGATAATACCGATAAACCCTATTACATGGGCAATTCACTCAATGACATCAAGGTAAAAACTTACTTGTTGGTAGGTGACCAAGATCCAATTATTCCGCACAAAAAGTCGGTAGAAAGAGCAAAAAAGCACCTTGGAGAAAATCTAAAAGTTGTCAAAGTATTTGAACAGGTGGGACACGGCAATGAATGTCACGCGCCTTGCTTAGACTATATTGAGCAGACCTTGGATATGCTGGAAAATACATCCAGTCCATTGCAACAAGTTGATCTACTGGTTTGAACTGACACTTTGAAAATTTTCTGATGTTAAAATTTTAGATGACATCACATTTATACTGCAAACGGGATAAAAAGTGCTTTCATTTTTGAAAAAAGATAGGCTTTGTTCACATCATTTACCGCTAAATTTAGGGGTAAGTTTTCGCTGAGGAAGAGGTCGACACCTCCTCAGCGAATCAAAAAAAATCGTATTGATCTGCTCAAACATATCTTTTCAAGATGCGCCTCACCGACTGTACGTAGCTTCCACCAAACAGATTGACGTGTACCATCAAATAGTACAATTGATAGAGTGCTAGGCGTTCGTCAAATTGTGGTGCTAATGGAAAGTGGGCTTGATAGCTTTCGTAGAAAATAGCAGAAAAGCCACCAAACAGATAGGTCATAGCGATGTCCATTTCTCGATGCGCGTAGCTAACCGCAGGGTCGATTAGGACGACTGACTCGGCTTCGTTGCACAAAAAATTACCACTCCAAAGATCGCCGTGCGTCAAGGCGGGTGCTTCTGCTGGGAAATAGTTGTGCCACTGCGCAAACAATCGCTCGAAAGCGTTTTCATCTTTAAAGGACAGCTTGTTTTGCTGTTTCGCCATATCGAGTTGTGGACGCAAACGTGCTGTTCGGTAGAAGTCCGTCCAAGATGCAAAAGCAGGATTGTATTGCGGCAACGCACCAATGTAGTTATCCGAAGAAAAGCCAAAGTTTTCAGCGGTGTGGCGATGCAAACGAGCAAGTGTATATCCAAACTGCTCCCAAAAAGCGCTACTTTTTCGACCAGACGGAATAAATTCTAGCACTAGAAAAGCGGTATGCCCCACTTGTCCTTCCAGCAGTATATCGGGTACTCGAATGCCACTTTTCCCACCCAATGTCCTTAGTCCTTCTACTTCTGCTCGCAATAGATTAGCTGCAATAGCACTATCGTTTTGTTTCAGAAAAAATGTACCGCTGGAAGTCTCCAACAAGTAGGCTTCATTGATTGAGCCACCAGCACAAATGCGGCTGCTATTGATACGTACTTGAAGTTGTTGTTCGATGCTGTTTTTAATTGTGGAAGATAGCATTTGACTCAGATGTAGTTCAAGTTCAGGTCAATATCCATAAATTGAGCAACAAGTATGCTCTGTAACTCTCTTCGGACGAAAGCACAAATTTCAACTTATTTTCTCCAAAAAATAAGTTAAAATTTGTGTTTTCGTCCATAAAAACCCTTTGGGCATACTTATTGCGCGATCTTATGAACTTTACTCAGATTTATTCGGAGTATTGCTCAAAACTTGGTATGCGACTAAAACTATACTGTAAACGGGATAAATTTGTGCAAACGAATATACGTGTTTATCTGTTTAAATTGTTTATTCGTTGAAGGCTACCATTCTAAGGTTGTAAACGCCTACTGATCGGTAAGCCTCAAGGATTGCCGAGCAGCTAGTAACAGTAGGCTCGGCAATCCTAAGGGCTTACCGATCCAGTGGGTTCAAATTCCAATCTTAGAAGAATAGCCTTCGTTGAACTTCAATGCGTTGATCCTAAGCGTATTAAACGAATAAACAGTTCAACAAATCAACAAAGATGAAAATGCACTTTTTTATCCCATATGCAGTATAAATTATTGCTTTTCAGGAAGACAAACTAAATTGCTAATTTTCATTGGTAGATGAGCTATTCCGATACGCATTCGGCGACCGCCCAAACGCTTTCGTAAAAACTCGCGTAAAATAATTGGGGTCATTAAAGCCTACTTCGTACGCTACTTCTGAAACATTAAAATTAGGATTTTTCAGGAGGATTTTTGCTTGCGCTAGGCGATAGCCGCGAACGTGTTGCGAAGGCGTTTGATTGGTAAGGGCTTTTAGTTTGCGATAGAATTGGGTATGGCTCATTTGGAGGGCTTGGGCGTAATCTTCCACTCCAAATTGGGTGTTTTGGTAATTGGTTTTGAGTAAATCTTGTACTTTTTGGAGGAATTGATCCTCTAAAGTGCCATTGGAGGCAAACAAGTTCTCCGCTTCCGAAGTATCCGATACCTTAAAGCCAGCATATCTCGCTTGTAGCTGCCGTCGCACTTCGATTAGGTTTTTCAAGCGAATCAACAATTCCGTTTTGTCAAAAGGCTTCATCAGATAAGCATCTGCGCCGTATTTCAAACCTTCTATCTTGTCGGCTTGTGTCGCTTTGGCGGTCAGTAAAATGATCGGAATATGACTGGTGCGTTCATCTTGCTTCAAGGTTTCCACCACTTCAAAACCATTCTTTTTGGGCATCATGACATCGCTGATGATGATGTCAGGGACGATTTCGATGGCTTTTTGAATACCATCTTCTCCATTGCTGGCAATGCTCAATCGATAGCTGCTTTGTAGTACGGACTGGATGTAATGAACGACATCCGAGTTATCTTCGACGATCAATAAGCTTGGTGCATCTTCTGTTGGCATTGTTACTGCCTGAGCTGCTTGTTCTACTATACTTTGATCTATCGTCCATTTTTGAAAGGTCGTCAACTGCTCATTTGCATTGGTTCGGATTGGGAAATGAATACGAAAAGTTGTGCCTTCCTTCGGACAACTTTCTACTTCAATTGCTCCCTCCATCAATTCTACCAATTCTTTGACGAGTGCCAAACCAATGCCAGTTCCTTTGCCTTGTTGGCTCGCCGTATTGTCCACCTGATAAAAGCGATCAAAAATGTGAGGAAGCTCTGCTGTTGCTATCCCAACACCATTGTCCTTTATTCCGATTTGAAAGGTTTGCGCTTTGTGTGTTAAATGCAGCGTAATTTTTCCACTTTCAGGCGTAAATTTGATGGCGTTGGAAAGTAAATTACCGATGATTTGTTGGTATTTTTCTTCGTCCATATCCATCCAAAGTTCGTTGATTTCACTGTAGATTGTCAGTCGGATATGCTTTTTTTCCGCTAAGGATTGGAAGGACTCGCCAATGTATTGTGTGAAAGAAACGATTTCAATTTGCTGATAATTGGCTTGCAAGTGCTTGCTATCTAATTTGGAGAGATCGAGGAGTTGGTTGATGAGTTGAAGCAGTTTCTTTCCATTTCTAGTGATGAGGGTCCGAGCTTTGCTGAAATCTTTTTCTTCCTGCGCCATGCCTAAAATAACGGTCAATGGCGTTCGGAACTCGTGGGTGATATTGGTGTAGAAGCGCGATTTGATTAAGTCCAATTCTGCCACTCGTTTTACTTCTGCTTTTTCTAAACGCCTCAACAGTTGAAACCGATACATCCAACCAATCAAGCTTCCCACTAGAATGATATAGATCATCCAAGCCCACCATTGTTTGTACCAAGCCCTTAGCACTTTGATACGGATAATTTTTTCGCTACTCTTAAAGTAGTCTTCCGTCAATCCACCTTGTAGGTGCAAAGTGTAGTTACCCGCAGGCAAGTTTTCGTAACGCAATTGATTGCTGCTGGAAGGTATTGACCAATTTTTTTCATACCCTTCTAGCCACCATCTGTATTTGTTCTGATCGGGTTTGCGATAGTCTGGAACGAAAAACGATAGTTCAAAGTAACGCTCGTAATGCTTTAACTCAATTTTCTTTAGCTTATACAATTCCGTTTTTTGTTGGAATATACGATCCCGTTTGGCATCGTACCACTGATAGCGACTCAAAGCAATTGGAAAACTTTGTTTCAGCACAGCTGCCTTTTTCAAATCTTGTGGAGCAAAAGCAATGACCGTACCATTATTGAGTCCATGATAGATTTTTCCTGAGGGAGAACTAAAAGCAGGTAAATCTTGGAACAATATTTCTGAAAAGATAGGAAACATGGGAAAAGAAGTCATATTTTGGGTTGGAGCATTTAATTCAAATACACCTTTTTCGGTGATTGCCCACAACTGCTGACCATTGCCTTGGAGTAAGTTGAACGTTCTAGGCAATTGTCGATAGAATGGATCGTTCTGATAGGCAGATAAATCCAGTGACCTATCTTCTACCTCCCAGTTGGATAAGTCCACATGACTCAACTTCCACAAAAAATTTTGCTTTGATGCTTTTTGCATTGCTAGCAACTGAGCCGCCTTATCGAACTTTAGTATTTGATCGTCGAATGTTACGTAAACTGTATCCAATTTTGGGTGGATGACAAGATTGGAGATATACGAAAACAACTTACTGCTAGCGGAAATGCTATCGGGAAGGATGATTTGTGCGGTGCTGTCACGAGAAAGATCGTAAACAAAAAGATCGTATGCACTGCCATTAACGCCCAGCCATATTTTCTGCTGCCTTTGATCCAATCGAACGAGAATCTGACGATAGGCATCTACGTCGACTAATCGCTTAACCGAATTGTTACTCAGATCAATCTGATATTCATTCCAATACAAAAAGCCATTATCGTGAAA
>JBCDKV010000350.1:0-5803 GCA_038746215.1 Bacteroidota bacterium
CATAAAATGGGGTATTTTACCCGTTATTCGCATGGATAAACAAAGTCTAGCTTTTAACGATTGCTATAGTCTATTTGTGTACTAAAAGTAATTATCAAAATGTTGTTTTGTGGTCAGTCAAAATGTGGCAATCACTAAAAACTGAGTTTTGTTGATTTGTTTATTGGCGTATGCGAAGTTTTAAGTAATGTTTGAAATAAATTCCAGTAAGTAACGGACAAAAAATAATTTCCTCATTTTGACCGAGCAGATTTTGTTCTGATACAAGGCGAAAAACGTAGGCATCCTCTCGGCTAGCGAGGCTTTTCAACACAGTAGCAGGACAAAAGATGCCGTCACAAATCGGGAAGTTATTATTTGTCCGTTACTAAAGCTCCTGAGATCGCACGACAAGTACGCCCAAAGGGTTTTAATCTTTCATT
Organism: Bacteroidota bacterium; assembly: GCA_038746215.1. Classification (GTDB taxonomy): domain Bacteria; phylum Bacteroidota; class Bacteroidia; order Chitinophagales; family Saprospiraceae; genus JAAUTG01. The sequence continues at coordinate 423 of JBCDKV010000350.1, forward strand.
AAGCAAACAAACATTGCGATTACTGTTTAAATAAGTAACTTTGAGAAATACATCAATTCAAATTAGGCGTATATGAAGTTTTGAGTAATGCTTGGAATAAATCTTAGTAAAGCTCCTAAGATTGCGCAACAAGTATGCCTAAAGTTTTTTTATGGACGGAAACACAAATTATCAGTTATTTTTCCCAAAAAAATAACTGATAATTTGTGTTTCCGTCCGAAGAGGTCTATTGAGCATACTTGTTGAGCGATTTTCTTGCATTGACTCAGGCTGTTTTTAAGTAAGATGTTAAGAAGGATGAGACTTCGTGCATCTCTAAATTCAAATAGCTCATGGTTTTAAGAAGTGAACAATTAGTGAAAGTATACGGCAGCCGCACCGTCGTAAAAGGCGTTTCCATCGCGGTTCAGCAAGGTGAAATTGTAGGCTTGCTGGGACCAAATGGCGCAGGAAAGACCACTACTTTCTACATGACCGTTGGTTTTATCAAGCCCAATGAGGGTAATGTTTTCCTAGAAAAGCAAAATATCACCGATCTCCCGATGTACAAACGAGCGCAGAGGGGTATTGGCTATTTACCACAAGAACCCTCTGTTTTTCGTAAGCTATCCGTCGAAGACAATATTAAAGCGGTCTTAGAGATGACCCGCCTTAGCAAAGCGGAACAAAAAGATAAATTGGAAAGCCTTATCAGTGAATTTAGTCTAGAAAAAGTACGCAAAAGCAATGGGGATACGCTTTCGGGCGGAGAAAGACGAAGAACAGAGATCGCTCGCGCTTTGGCAACCGATCCTAAATTTATCCTATTGGACGAGCCTTTTGCAGGTATCGACCCAATTGCGGTAGAGGATATTCAATACATCGTAGCTAAACTGAAGACCAAGAATATCGGTATCCTCATCACCGACCACAACGTACAGGAAACGCTTTCCATCACCGATCGTGCCTATCTCATGTTTGAAGGTAATATCCTCAAATCTGGTACAGCAGAAGAATTGGCGGCAGACGAAATGGTACGCAAAGTCTATTTGGGTAAGAATTTCGAGTTGAGAAGGAAGGTGATAGATGTAAGTAAATGAGGTTAGTTGTACTTCATCAGGTTGAGAAGTAAACAATTCAGGGAAGTATATTTTGTTTTAGGTGCATACGAAGTTTTGAAGGATACTTGGATAAATCTGAGCAAGCTCTTGAGATCGCGCAACAAGTATGCTCAAAGGGCTTTATGGACGGAAACACAAATTTCAGCTTATTTTTCTCCAAAAAACAAGTTAAAATTTGTGTTTCCGTCCGAAGAAATTTACCAAGCATACTTGTTGCGCGATTTTCCTGTATTAACTCAGACTATTTTCAAGTGGAATGTTAAAAAAAAAGAGACTTCGTACAATCCTGAATTTGTTTCTGAACGAAGAAGTCTGTAGCCTGATAGCCTTAGTTACCAAAGCAAGAACTATTGTTACTGATGTTGGCTAATACACTGAAAATGTCTGATGAAAAAATCAACATCATACAATTTGTAAGTTTCTATACCCGTCGTCCAAGTTAGGCTGATCCGATCCAATTCCTTGGCTTTCAATTTCTTCAAAGCGTTGCCACCAATAGGATACTCCACCCGATAGCGATACAGCAGTTCTGCTGGCTGAAACGTACCGAGCGTTAGGACAGCGCTCTTTAGAGTTGCTTGACTCTTATCCAAAAAATGAATCGTAAGATTCGACTTAGCAGGAATATTACCATAGGCTTGTGGCGCATTTGCTAGTGCAACATCAATGATGAGATGGAGCAAGTAATAGCCGCCTGATATGTAAGTGATCGAGGCTTGAGTTTGTATCAAATCTCGATCTGGTAGATAAGCCTTAGTTGGTTCGCTGGTGTAGGCAAATAACAGAGTTGCCTTCGTATCCAATCTATCTTTTTTGAGTTCCGTGTCTTCTCCCCAATAAGCTAGGCAGTCCTTACCTTGGCTAAGTGCCGCGATTGTAAAATAGCAGAACAGCAATAGGGTAAGCTTTATTTTGATTAGCATGTAGGTCAATTTAAGTAACGGACAAAAAATAAGTTCCTCATTTTGACCGAGCAGGTTTTGTTCTGCTACTACTCAGTAAAAGGGATTTAGGATTCCCTTTTCTGAGTTAAACGTAGGCATCCTTTCGGCTAGCGAGGCTTTTCAACACAGTAGCAGGACAAAAAATGCCGTCATAAATCGGGAAGTTATTATTTGTCCGTTACTAATGTACACAGATACTCAAAATTTCACAAGACGCTTGAATACAAAACGCCCATCCGGAGCGTATATTTTCAACCAATAAGTACCACGCGCTAGTTGCACATTTGCTTCTGTTTGTAGTACTGACTGCACCAATACTTTTCTACCCAACGCATCAAATACTTCAATGCGTTGAATGATATCACTGGACAATAACTGAAAGTCAGCATCACTTGGATTTGGAAATACCAGCACCTCCAACTCCTCCTGTTTCACGGCTGCGAGTGAAGTACTCAAAGGCTTGTTCTTGATCGTCACATCTGGAGCGATATGAATATTTCCATCTGTGCTTTCGCCTTCTCGTATATGCAGGAGTTGTTTAGTTGATATTTGATAGAAACGATCTATGTGCCCCGAAGACCAAGTGACGATCATAGAATCAACGAGTTCGGATGCGCCTAAGCCAAGCTGTATTTGCCCTGAATTTTGTGCCAAAAAACCCGTTCCGCATTGCGTATAGTGACTTTGATATAGTCTACCAGCGTAGCATTCTATTCGCGTTCCGATGCCATCGCGATTACTCATCACGCCTTCTAGCTGTAATTTGATCCAATGATTTTGGGTGGTACTTTGATTGTGCCACAAATAAAAAGGATGTGGTTGATTATTTTGTACCACCATATCCAGAAGACCGTCATTATCAAAATCGCCGACTGCATTGGTGAAGCTATTGGTTGTGTCTTGTTCAAAACCTTTACGAACGATTTCAAAACGGTCTTGCGCCGTGTTTTCGTAGAAATGTAAGCCTTTCAAACTATCCAAGCGACTCCATCCACAGACATACAAATCCAAATCTCCGTCATTGTCCGCATCAAAAAAATTCGCCCCCCAACCATTCGCACCTTCAAAGCTACAGTTCATCGTCTTCGCCACTTCTTGAAAAGGTTGATCTAAGGCTTGATTCAAAAGCAACTTGCTACCTATTGGCGTATTGGTCACGTATATATCCGTCCAGCCATCATTGTTCACATCACCTGGCGCGACGCACATCGCGTTCATTCTTTGATTCGTATTGGTTTCTTCGCTAAAATCAAAAAACTTCCAGCCACGTACGTTCTTCAAAAGCGTATTGCGCTGCAACTTATCATGGGCGGTGTAAATATCTGGCCATTGATCGTTGTTGTAGTCAATGAAGGCAGAACAAAAAGGAAATTTATCTGCATCTGCACAATCGGTTTGCCAAGTCATTTCTTTGAACGTGCCATCGGCTTGATTTTCAAATAAGCGGGAGTAGCTCGGCAGCAAATCAGGCATCCCAATCAGTCCCTTCGAGGCATAATACAAATCCAGCCAACCATCTCGATTGTAGTCGCCCCAAACCGCCCCGTAGCCGTAGTGAAAATCCATCGCCAAACCACTTGACGCCGTAATATCTTGGAGTTGCAGATCACCCAAATTTTCGTACAGACGGTTGATACCGCCATTTGCCACTACATACAAATCAGGGTCGCCATCATTATCAAAATCCACCCAGTTGATTTGCTTGGCGTTTTCTGTATTGTTCACGAGAGGCGTAATCAGTTCAAATCCCTCACCCGTGTTGATGTAAAAGGCGAGTGGCTGTCGTTGTTCGGAAGCAAAAGTTAGATCATCCAAACCGTCTTGATTGAAATCGTAGACCGCAACCCCCGCTCCGATTGTTCCATCTTTGATGTGGTGCACAACGCCCAAACTTGCACCCACTTCTTGAAAACTGATTTGAGCAGAACAGATCGTCGTTAGCATCACCATAATTCCGAAAAGTCCGTATTGCTTTATAAGTATCATGGAGTAAAAGTAGGGATTTTAGCGTTTTTTGATTTGAATCCAAGAGATTTTATTTATCTTCCCTCATAAAATGACATGCCATCAGCACTCAATCCAAGTCTAGCTCAGTTCAGGCGGAAACCCAAACTGCTTCCTGCCGAAAGATACGTGGAAGGCATCCTTTCGGGTGATCGCGTTTACTTGGGTCAAGCTATTACCCTCATAGAAAGCAATATATCCAGCCATCAATCGGTGGCACAAACTATCATCACGGCTTGTCTGCCGCATAGTGGCAAATCCCAGCGCATCGGGATTACGGGAACACCAGGCGTGGGAAAAAGTACTTTCATTGAGGCGAGTGGGCTTCATCTCATCGACGATCATCAGCGCAAAGTGGCGGTACTCGCGATTGATCCTTCTAGTCAAGTCAATAGGGGAAGTATACTAGGCGATAAAACTCGAATGGAACGATTGTCGAGACGAGAAGAAGCCTTCATTCGACCTTCGCCCGCTGGCACGACCCTCGGAGGCGTGGCAAGAAAAACGAGAGAGAGCATCATCCTTTGTGAGGCGGCGGGCTACGATACCATTTTAATCGAAACAGTAGGTGTGGGGCAGTCAGAAATTGCGGTGCATTCGATGGTCGATTGTTTTCTGTTGTTGCTGTTGCCAGGTGCAGGCGATGAACTACAAGGGATTAAGCGAGGTATTGTAGAAATGGCAGATCTGGTATTCATCAATAAGGCAGAAGCGGAAAGAAAGCAGCTAGCAAAACAAGCTCAAAAAGCCTATCGGAATGCCATACACCTTTTTGCTAAAAAAGAAAGTGATTGGACGGCTGAAATACATCTAGGTTCGGCTTTGCAACAAATAGGACTACCTGAGATTTGGGAAAGGATACAAACTTATTTCGAGCATATTCAGCGTAATCAATTTTTGGTAACCCATCGTCAAGAACAAGCCAATTATTGGTTGTCTGAAAGCATAGAAGATGCCTTGAAGCAGTGGTTCTATGGCGATGAAGCGATTCAAGCGAAACTGGATACGCTACGTGCAAAAGTGATGAGGCAAGAACTCTCTCCTTTTGCCGTAGCCGAGTTGCTGTTGAAAGAGAAGCTGTAAATTGCTTATTCAAATTTGTATTTCCGTCCGAAGAAATCTGCTAAACATACTTGTTGCTCAATTATCTTGCATTGACTCAGGCTGTTTTCAAGTAGCGTATTAACAAAACTGAGACTCATATCTTTGTGCAAGATAAAAAAGAGATACATTTACAAAGAAAATAGGAACAGTATATCGGTAAATCGAAGTCGAGACATAGCACTACCTAACAGAGTAGATGCAGATACGAAGGCTGAACCGATGTATTGTC
>JBCDKV010000351.1:0-5774 GCA_038746215.1 Bacteroidota bacterium
AAAAACTGGGTCGGTCGGTTGGTTGTAGTGCTTGTACTTTTCTGTTTGAATTGTACGCCCAAACTGCAAACACATTTTTGTACGTCCGAAGATGTACTGCGTTTACCAATTGCTTATGACCAAAATTTTAACCCCAAACTACAAGCCAGAAAAGCCTGTCGAGATGCCTTGGCGTACGCACCGGATACTAATTATATCAACCACCGTTCGATACGCTATGTTCGGGTGAACGTACATTTTGTAAATAGTTCAGATAGTAGCAAAAATTACGTAGGTAAAGAAGCCGTTGAATTTGCTAAAAATTTAATTGGCAATGCGAATAAAGACTTGTCCAGAAACAAAAAAATGCACTTACCCATTGGCAATACGACCCCCGTTTTGCCGACCCAATATCGTTTGAAACTGACTAGGCAAAGCGATCGAGAACACGATACTGGCGTATATTGTCATTTTGATGATGAGTTGTGCTACTACGTACATAAAGGTAAAAATCGGAACCTACAAGATCGCAGCGTCATCAAAAAGTACGGTATTCAGCTCGATAGTGTACTCAATGTGTTCATCATGCCGCATCATCCCGATAGCATTATTTCCAAAACTTATGCTGGCGGTGGAGTAGGGGTGGCACTTGGTACAAATATCAAAATGGCGGGTGTCTACGAAGGTGGTAAACCTTTTTGGCACTACCGACAAATCCTGAACCACGAAGTAGGACACGTATTTGGTTTGCAGCATACTTGGGCTTATAATGACGGTTGTGAGGACACGCCTAGAAATCCCAATTGCTGGAACAAAAGCAAAAACGGCACAAAATGTGATTCTTTAGCTTCCAATAATATGATGGACTACAATGCTTGGCAATTGGCACTAACGCCCTGCCAAATCGGACGAGTACATCGTATGATGTCTACGCTCAATAGTCGTCCACGTAAGCTATTACTGCCAACTTGGTGTAAACTACAGCCCGAAAAAAGCATTCAAATTCAGGATAGTGTGCTTTGGCAAGGAGCGCGAGATCTGGAGGGACATTTATATATAGCCTCGAGCGGTGTGCTGGAAATTAGCTGTCGTTTGTCGCTTCCCAAAAATGCAAAAATTGTGATTGCACCTGGCGGAAAACTCATTTTAAACCACGCGCAAGTCCATAATGCTTGTGGTGAAGCTTGGAAAGGGATCGAAATACAGCAACAAGGCAAGCAAAAAGGCGTATTACAACTCATCGGGGAAGTGAAGCTAGAAGATATGCAGCAGGAGATCGTTGATATTGATGCTTGAATTATATGGGTTTACGAAGTTTTGAGCAACACTCAGAACAAGTTTTAGCTAAGCTCCTAAAATCGCGCAACAAGTATGCCTAAAGGATTTTTTATGGACGAAAACACAAACTTCAACTTATTTTTTTCAAAAAAAACAAGTTGAAATTTGTGTTTCCGTCCGAAGAGACTTACTGAGTATACTTGTTGCACAATCTTAGGGGCTTTACCTGAATTTATGGCTACCATTCTAAGGTTGAAAACGCCTACTAATCGGCAAGCCCCAAGGATTGCCGAGCAGCTAGTAACAGTAGGCTCGGCAATCCTAAGGGCTTACCGATCTAGTGGATACGGATTTAAGACAATTACATTACTTGTTGCAGACAAAAATTGCGCTCCAAGTCCTTCGTTTGACACCTATTTTCCTGATCTTCCCTTAATTTTGTCTAGTATTTTGTTTCAATATTTATTAATCATCCGATGCCTTTCACTGTAAGCGGTAAGGCAATCGCTAAAAGCTGGCCTTTTAAACAAAAGCAGCTTTCAGCAGTTGCCTTATTACAATGAGCGTACGGCAACAAACACACTACCTTTTATCATCATGAAACACTACTGGCTAATTTTTTTCCTAGGATTTACCCATTTTTCTTTCGCACAGAACGCTATCAATACTACCTTTTTCGATCAGGCAGATCAGTTTTTCCAAACCCAAGTCGAAAGCGGTAAGCTAGACTATACGAAGCTGAAAGACAATGCTTTACTAGAGGAATTAGTGGCTCAAATAGCAGTTGCTGATCTGACCGAAGCAGACGATAACACGAAGCAAGCCTTTTACATCAATGCCTATAATCTGCTAGTGATTCATCAAATTATGGCTGCCTATCCTACGCCTTCGGTCAAAGAAGTGAAGGGCTTTTTTAATCAGTTGAAGGTTGAAGTCGCGGGAGAAAAACTAAGCCTGAATGCACTAGAAAAAGAAAGACTTTTGCAGCCCTATGAAGATGCGAGGTTTCACTTTGCGTTGGTCTGTGGTGCTTTGGATTGTCCGCCTTTAGCAGATTTTGCCTATCGTCCCGAGCAGTTGGAAACGCAGTTAGAGCAACAGACGACATTGGCACTAAATCATCCTCGATTCATTCGGGTGAGCGGTGAAAACGTGGGATTGTCAGAAATTTTTCGTTGGTACAGCCACGATTTTGGTAACAATAAGCGAAATATCATCGCCTTTATCAATCAATACAGAACCAAAAAGATAGCCGAGAATGCAAAAATTTACTACTACGTCTATGATTGGTCTTTGAATCAGGTAATGGATCAGACCAAACTCGGTGGCATTGCCAACAACGCCGCTCGTTATGTGGTGTCGATGGCCATTCCAAAAGGGACAACAGAAACGAAAATTTTCAATAACCTCTACACCGAACGTACCCAAAGAGATGCGGACAATAATCTAACGCAGCGATCCAGCTTTTTCACCACTTGGGCAAGCTTCCTCTACGGGGTCAATAATCGTTTCAATCTAGGATTTGATTTGCGCTATCGTAGGGTTAACAATACACCATTACCTTCTTCGTTATTGAATATTTTCGATTTTTCGAGCGGTAGAAATCGAGCAGCACTGAGTCAGATTGGTCCAAAAATTCGTTGGGCACCGACCGACAAACTCCCTCATTTCTCGATACAAAGTGCTTTTTGGTTTCCCATCAGCTCAGATTTGCAAGGCAATGGTGATTTACCTTTCTTGGATTGGGACAGCTACATTTGGTGGACACAATTTTTTAACGACAAATCCATCGGTAGTAATTTTTCACTCTTCACCGAAGTCGATTTGATTTGGGAAGACATCGGGACGAATGAATTTAACCGAATTTCTACGCCTGCAACCGTTATTTTGAGCTATTTTCCACACCCACAAGTGACGCTCTACAGCATGGCCAACGTTTCTCCTTCTTGGTACAAAAGTTTAGATATTTTTGCGCAAGCAGGTCTGGGGGCGAAGTACCAATTCAATCCACAGCTAGAAATCGAATTCCTCTACACCAGCTTCACCAACGCCTTTTTGTTCGATAGCAACGGGAGAGCAGCTACTTACAACATTGGAATTCGATTTAATAAGTAGAGTTGTGTTTCCATCCATGAAAAACCCTACGCTTTGTTTTACAGGAGGATTTTGCGTAATTTTGCCCGCTCAAAAAAAATAGCCCACTCGCCAACACAACGCAAAGTGCTATGCAACTTCCGAAGATATTCGATTCTATTTCCAGTTTTAGGCAAGAGGAAAGTCTGCCCACCTTTAATACCCTCGGTGAGTACATCAGTTACATATTACCTAGTATTCGACCTTGGGGGGAAGATTTGTACGAAAAAGAAAACTACCTCAATAAACCTTGGAAGGAATTCAGAGACGACGAAAGTTTCAGGGATACGGTGGTTTATTTTTTCAAGGAAGGGCGAGAGTTCATGATCTCTATTAATGGTGACGTGAGCAGAGGTAGTTGGGAGTTAATGGAAGAGAATAACCAGATGATTTTGGACAAGTCCAGGAACATGGAATTATACGATCTAGCCTTTCTAAATTCTAACTTTTTTATCCTTAGGAAACACGGCACTAATAAATATTTTGTGCTGGGAAGCGAGAGCACGACAGGCAACCTCAGTTGGCGAGAATACGCAGAAGCACTAAGCCAAGTGTATGAGAGTAACAACTCTGTCGTCATCATTGTGACCGTCATTGTACTGATGGTCATTGCGCTGTTGTTCCTTTTGATCTAGCTGCTACTGGCTGTTCTATCACCCCCCCCCAGTCCAAAACCCTCAATTCCAAAGCCTCGTAGAGGCGAACTATCGGTAGAAACGTCCCATTTTTCCTTGTCTAAGCTCCGTGGGTGCGAACTATAGGGCTTTCATAGTACGTACCTACGGCACTTGATAACATTTTTAGCATTTTTTCTACCCAGATTGCATCCCTAGCGGGATTTTTGGATGTGTAAAAATTTGTGGGGGAGTGATAGACTAGCTGTTGTCTGTTAGCTATTGGCGATTAGCTATACTTGCTAAGCATATTTGTTGCGACATCCCAAGCGCCTTATTGGGATTCATTCCGAGTATTGCTCAAAACTTCGTATGAACCTAGTTAAAAATAAAGCATTTGACTTCACAAACTTTGCTTCCTATTCGTTTGAAAATAAAAAAAGTCTGATGCCAAGACGATAAACCAAAAAAACGCTCAATCCAAAGCTAAGAGCCAACCGCCAACAAAGGCACTCAAAAAATGGAGCAACTACTACAAAATATTAGAAGTACCATCGTTCAGATTGCTACCTCCTACAGCAAAGAAGGTACAGGCTTTTATTGGAAACAACACGACCTCATCATCACTAATGAGCATATCGTTCGCGACCACCAAGAGGTGATTATAGAAGCGCAAGGTGTGGAACGTCAGATGGTAGAAGTGTTGTTCATTGACCAAAAAAACGATTTAGCTTTTCTGTTAGCACCTCCTGTATTCCGCACCCAAGCTAGTTCCATACAGATCAGCACATTACAAACAAAAGAAAACGATACCGTGATCGCAGCGGGACATCCCTTCGGCGAAAGATTTCAGTATATACAAGGAAAATTGCTAGTCATTGACGACTATTTGAAACACGACGCAGTACTGCCACCGAGTTGTACGGGCGGGCCGCTTTTTGATTTGTCTGGTTATCTATTAGCGATCAACGCTTTTGTGCAACAAGCTGGGCAAACTTATGGTCTTTCGCTAGCTGCTCAACAGATCGAAGCAACGGTACGAGCGTTCAAAAAAGGACAAGGTAAAAAAGGAAGTCGCTGCCTCGAGTGTGAGACGATTGTCTTTGAATCAGGGGCGAAGACTAAACATTGTAGCAACTGTGGACATTCGATCAGTATGCTTTCCATGATTCAAGCTTACGAAGCAGTTGGTGTGGCGAAAACGGTAGAAGATATTCTATCCAAAACGGGACACGAAGTAAAACTAGCACGCCGAGGTCCTAGTAATTGGGAAATAGAAGAGGGTAGTGCGCAAGTCAGAATTTCTTATCACGAAGATTCTGGACTCATCATGGGCGATGCTTATTTGTGTCTCTTGCCAGAGTCGCAAGAAGAAGCTATTTATCAATTTTTGCTTCAACAAAACAGAAAGAGCGAAGGGCTTACATTCAGCGTCAATCCCAGTGGTAACGAAATCATCCTTTCCCTATTGATCTACGATCGCTACCTCAATGTTGATACTGGCGTCAAACTTTTTCAGCACCTTTTTGAACGAGCAGATTATTACGATAATGTGTTGGTGGAGGATTTTGGGGCAAAATGGAAGTGATGTAAGCGCAAAATTAATTGTACCAATCACCAATTCAAACGGGTGCATCTCAAAATGTCGCTTTGTTGATTAAAGGGCGAATTTTCGTTTGCATTCCATGCAGTCGCATCCGAAAATCTACAAAGGAGGATTTTCGGATGCTCCAAGGGTTTTTTAAGGGCAAGAAGCGTTAACGTTTTAAC
>JBCDKV010000352.1:0-5774 GCA_038746215.1 Bacteroidota bacterium
CAAATTCCCTAAAACACCTACCTTTGTCCGTTCAAATCCAAAAACCAATACAATTTCAATTTTACTTGTTTAGGATCATAACGCAGTAAGAAAAAAAAGATACACTTATCGCTAAGAGCATGTTTGGAGGAGATTTATATTTTATTCGATCTGAAGTAGCTGCTCGACAATCCTGCTCCAAACAAGCTCTTAGCCATTAGCAGTTGGCATTTAGCTATTGGCTAATAATGTGAATAACGACTGTGTATATCTTATTTTTCTTGGCATTTACTTCAGATGTAGTTCAGGTCAATATTCGCAAATTGAGCATACTTGTTGCGCGATCTCAAACACTTTACTCAGTTTCAAAAGTTTAGTAAAGCTGTTACTACCACAAAATGGAGTACTTTACCCATTATTCGCATTAATATTGCTGAGCTTGAACATAGTGTATTTATTCACCCTTTTTCAAAAAGCAGGAGTGTGAGTAAATTTATCGTACTGATTTATAATTACTAAGAACTTGTTTGGATTTTTCCTGCCTGATAACCAATATTTTACGAACCTGACTGCCTGAAAAATGAGTTCAGTATCTAGATATGCAACTAATTTTTCACCTTGTCAGAACCGCAAACTACTGATTATCAGTTTGTAAAAATTCTCAACAAGCTCTTACGAACTAAGCCAACAGCTAATAGCAAAAGGCTAAAGTCGAGCTTAATAGGAGTTGTCATTCGATTAATGTACAAAGTCAAAGAAATATACTATACTTTACAGGGAGAGGGCGCGCAAGCTGGGCGTCCTGCGGTGTTTTGTCGATTTACAGGCTGTAATTTATGGTCTGGACGAGAACGAGATCGCCACAAAGCCATCTGTCAGTTTTGTGACACCGATTTCGTAGGTACAGATGGTGAAAATGGTGGAAAATACACCGCCGTCCAACTAGCTGCAAAAGTCGCTTCGCTTTGGCCCAAAGGCACAGGAAATATCCGTCCTTATGTGGTCTGTACTGGTGGCGAACCGCTACTGCAATTGGATCGTAAATTGATAACTGCCTTTCACGATATGGAGGTGGAAGTTGGGATAGAAACCAACGGTACCATCGCTGTCCCAGATGGCGTGGATTGGATTTGTGTCAGCCCAAAAGCAGGGACGAAAATGCTTGTTGAGCAAGGACATGAACTGAAACTGGTCTATCCGCAAGCATTGGCTTTACCCGAACAATTCATGCACTTGGATTTCCAGTATTTTTTTCTGCAACCCATGGATGGCCATGCTCAGTTAGAAAATACCAAGGCAGCTATTGCGTACTGCCTAGCCCATCCACAATGGCATTTGAGTACGCAGACGCATAAGTATTTGAATATTCCTTAGAACGTACGAGAAATAAATTTACACGCTTGGACAAGCCAAAAGAACACTTTTCTTTTATCAATACAACATTTAGCGCTATGAAAAAATTAGGCTTTATTCTTTTTGCACTACTGGTATTTAGCAGCCACGATATGTTCCTCAAACAAGATACCTATTTCTTTTCACCCAATACGGATGCCAGCATACAGCTATTTAATGGCACTTTTGATCGAAGCGACAATGTGATTACACGTGATCGCATGATAGATGTCAGTCTAGTTGGGAATGGCAAAAGAACACAGGTGGATACTAGCCAGTGGACAGAGGAAGGGAAGACAACAATCCTAAACTTCAAGACGGGAGCGGCAGGTACTTGGGTAGCGGGCGTCTCGACACGTGCAAGAAATATCGAGATGGACGCAGAGGCATTTAATGGTTATCTAGAGCACGATGGTGTATTGGATATGATAGAATGGCGAACAGCAAACGACGCGATGGATGAAGATGCAGTGGAAAAATATTCTAAACATGTTAAAACTGTTTTCCAAGTAGGAGATCAAAGAACTGACGATTGGAAAACAGTATTGGGCTATCCAATTGAGTTCGTACCCGTGAGTAATCCGTATGAGTTGAAGACAGGCGATGACTTTCAGGTACAATTGCTTTGGCAGGGTCAGCCTTTAGCCAATCAATTGGTTTATGTTGGTTCAGATGGAGCAGGACATACGCATGAACACGGACACGAGCATGCCGAAGGCGATGACCACCACCATCACGATGCTAAGCCGCTCAGAACAAACGAAAATGGTATCGTAACAATGGCGATCACAGATGCTGGTAGCTGGTATTTGCGTACCATTCATCTCGTACTTTCAGAGGAAGAAGGTTTGACGCACGAGTCCAATTGGGCAACGCTTACTTTCGAGGTCAAAGAACAAAGCATGGCAGAAGAGGAGGTAGTAACGGCTGATGAAGAAGCAGGTGGTCTTCCTACTTATGCTTATTTTATTGGTGGACTAGCCTTGCTGCTCGGTGCTGTCTTTGTGTTTATGAATAACAGGAAATAGGTTAAAACTTCATGACGCTCCAAGCAGCTCTAATATCCGCACCGATGCGATTTATCCATTCTGATTTAGCTTGTCTTGCTATTTTTTTTGCAAAAGCAACTTGCTGATCTGACAATATCGCGTCGGGAGATTTTCCGTTGGCAATTAACCGATTGGCGTGAACAGCTTGCAAGGGCGTCATGGGAACTGCTCGGTAATGGGTTTTGGAAAGATAGTATTTTCGGTCTTTATCTAATCTGAAGTTAGCTTTGTTGCGGACTTTTTGACTGCCTAAGACTTGTTTCGCTTGAAGAGCCTGCTGCTCGTCGTGTACAAAGGCTTGGTCTGCGCAACTCGACTGCTTCGCTTGACTCAATAAGTCTTCGTATTTTACAGTTTTTGGGTTGTAAGTAACCTGTACGATTTCTCGACCGTGCATGAATCCTGGTTCGGTGGCCACTACGCCTTCTATTGCCCCTAGTTTGAGTTCGCCACTCCAAAAACAATACATGGAAAGGCTGGTTGTCTCCGTTCCGATGGCTTCCGCTAGGAATTCTTTTTCTAAGATTTTTAGATAATCTGGTGCGTCTTCCAATACATGAATCATACTTTGCACGACACCCAATTTGGTATAATTTCCACTTAGGCGAGGCATCAAATTGTTTCGTTTGCTGTCAATGATTCTTACGACAGGGTTGTTCCAGCTCGGCTCTTTGAAGTAGTTCAATACCTTTCGATCTGCACCTTGTTTGTTGTTGAAAATCGCCAAGGGTACGAAGCAATTTTCGATAGCTTCGACAATGAGCGGATGACTCAATACCTCTTGTCCGTATCGCTGACAAGTGCTACAGCCTGGCACTTCCTGAAAAAGTAGAAAGATGGGCTTGCCAGTTTGTTCCGCTTGCTGTTCTGCCATTGCTATGTCTCTTAGCCATGCTACTTCTCCTAGTTCGGTGGGAGCTTGGGCAAAAAAAGACTGGACGCACAGTATGAGTGGCAGCATTAATAGATTCTTCATATGATATGTTTTGGTGATGATAACAAGGCGGTAGCTTAGGCAGTTGAAGGCGTAATGACTAGTAAGCGACATTCTTCAATTTTGGAAGCCCTTTTGAAAACAAGTGAATAAACATGCCAAAATTTGGGCAGCTTATTTCCTACAAATTCTCTAAATACATTGACTGCATTTCGCCCAAAAAACAAAAAGGCAATCTTCTGTATGAAGATTGCCCCAATCACTCTCACTAGTTTTGAAACTTAAAGCCGTTATCTGCTGCAATGATATACTTATTTTTTTATAATATGTTACAATTGCATATATAAAAATTTAACTTTCATGTAATTAATTCAAAATCATGGTTTTCGACTACCTGAAAAGTTTATAAATGCAATATTTATTAGTACAGAATCGTCTTTTTTGGTACATTTTGATTGTACTTTTTCGCACTACTACTCGAAGGACTTTTTGGCAATAAACGGGAAGCGAAGCTCTTTACTTTATTGCCAGAGCGTAATATCAAACCAGCAGATGCCTGATGGAAATTTGAAAAGGAAACCTTTGCCTCTTCTGCAACCAACCATCCTACTCCTCCTCTTTCGTAATCAAAGCATAAAACTTTGCTGATTTTTCGCTCAAAATAGGGGCGGGAATATCGACCTCATTCACTACTTCTAATAGGCAATTGATACGTGCTTCTGTATCAAAAAATTTATTGACGATGATGACTTTTCGGTCTTTCACGATGCAGTAACCGCTTTGAAAATTTCCTTTTTCGTAGCGAATGATATAGCCCGTCTCTTCTAATAACAATTCTAGTTTTTTCAAACTGCTTTTTGTATATCTAAACATATCTATTTTTTTGACAGACAAAAGTAGGTAAAAGACAGAAATTCCTTAGTTCGATGTACTACTTTTGCGGAACTAACCTAATGAAATCTTATTTTACTTGTTGGTGTTTTACTACAAACACCTATCCAATTCAACAATTCCTGGCATACTCATGAAAATTTACTACAAAGACGTCCTAAATTTTGCCTCCAAAATAACCCCAAGAAGAATGTGGAACGTGGCGAAAGTATTTTCTTCCTTCTACATCACCAAATGGAAAAGACGACCCGTGCAGTGGGGTATGCCGTTCACGATTTCGCTAGAACCCACGACCTCCTGCAATCTGCGTTGTCCAGAGTGTCCAAGCGGACTTCGTGCTTTTTCGCGTCCGACGGGACATCTCAAAGAAGACTTTTTCAGGGATACCATCGACGAATTGTACAAAGACTTACTGTACCTGATTTTCTATTTTCAAGGCGAACCTTACATTAATCCAAGCTTTTTGGACATGGTCAAATACGCCAATGAAAAAGGTATTTACACGATCACGTCTACCAACGGACACTTTCTGAACGACCGAAATGCTAAAAAAACCATCGAATCGGGGCTTGACCGCATGATTATTTCGGTAGATGGAACGACGCAAGAAGTCTACGAAAACTACCGCAAAACTGGTAAATTATCCAATGTGTTGCAAGGTGCGCGCAATGTGGTGAAGTGGAAAAAAGCCCTGAAGTCCAAAACCCCACACATCATTTTTCAGTTTCTGGTGGTCCGACCTAATGAGCATCAAATTCCTGAAATCTATAAGTTGGCAGAAGAAATTGGCGTGGACGAAGTCAAGCTCAAAACGGCGCAGGTCTACAATTATCAAAACGGTAATCCACTGATTCCGACCATTGACAAATACGCCCGCTACGCACAACAGGCAGACGGTACTTATCGCGTCAAAAACGAACTCCTAGATCATTGCTGGAAACTTTGGCACGCTTGCGTCATCACTTGGGATGGTTTGGTCGTCCCTTGCTGCTTTGACAAGGACGCTGTCCATCGTTTGGGTGATTTAAAAAAGCTATCATTCAAGGATATATGGCAAGGAGAAGCTTACCAAGGCTTTCGACGAAAACTGCTCGGTGGGCGCGACCAAATCGATATTTGTACAAATTGTACGGAAGGCTGTAAGGTGTGGGCGTAAGAGCATGTTTGGAGCACTATTTTCCTGTAAACCAATATTTTACGAACCTGACTTTGAAAATAATCGCTGCTAACCCATCCGTGAAGCGGTTCTCTCGCTTAAATATTCACTGAATATTTACCTAAAGGATCGCTCAGTCATCTCGATAAAGTCACTATTATTTTCTTCGCCAGAACCGTAAACTAGTGATTTACAGTTCAATCCTGCTCCAAACAAGCTCTAAGCTGCCATCAAGCAAGTAGATAAACGTGTCAGATATAGCTTGCCCGTTAAATTATCTTTGGAATAATTTGTTGAAAGAATTTATCTCTTCTATGATAAAACTAATATTTCCCATCCTCGC
This sequence comes from Bacteroidota bacterium, assembly GCA_038746215.1. GTDB lineage: Bacteria > Bacteroidota > Bacteroidia > Chitinophagales > Saprospiraceae > JAAUTG01. The sequence goes on from JBCDKV010000352.1 coordinate 5,745, forward strand.
GTTGCTCAGCTTATCCTGCGAAGACGCCAC
>JBCDKV010000353.1:0-5756 GCA_038746215.1 Bacteroidota bacterium
TAAGAGCTTGTTTGGAGCAGGATTGAACTAGAAATCAGCAGTTTGTGGTTCTGACAAGGTGAAAAATTAACTGCATATCTGGATACGGGGTTTATTTTTCATGCAGTCAGGTTCATAAAATGTTGGTTTATAGGAAAATAGTGCTCCAAACATGCTCTAAACAGATAAGCAAGAACATTGATTGCCAAAATTTATTCTGGTTGTGGTATAACACTTTGCATATACCTAATCTAGAATTAGGCATATATGAAGTCTCAGTCTCATTGACATTTTACTCAGAAATAGCCTGAGTCAATGCAAGATAATTGAGCAACAAGTATGCTCGGTAATTTTCTTCGGACGGAAACCATTCAAGTATACTTGTTGCGCGATCTCAGGAGCTTTACTGGGACTTACTCCAAGTATTGTTCAAACAATCTCCCCATCTGCCATTTCAATAATCCGATCCGTTTTGGCAGCAAAATCCGTATCGTGCGTCACGACCAACAGGGACAACTTTCGCTCTTCACTCAACTGCTTGAAGATATTGAACACATTTTCGGAGTTTTTACTATCCAAATTACCCGTAGGTTCGTCGCCCATGATGATGTCGGGATCATTGATTAAAGCCCTTGCAATAGCAACCCGCTGTTTTTGTCCACCCGATATCCGAGTAGATAGTTTTTTGGCTTGTTCTTCAATACCCAAAAGTCCCAATTTTTGCATCGCGTCGCGCTCTATCTCCTTGTTGGTCTTGCGCCCCAATTTTTTGGCAGGTAGCATCACATTTTCTAGTACGCTAAATTCGGGTAAAAGGTAGTGAAATTGGAAAACAAATCCGATGCGTTCGTTGCGGACATGGGCTAGATGATTGGCAGGCTTGTTGGTAAGCAATTCTTCCTTCACAAACAATTGCCCTTGGTAGTCGGTATCCATCGTGGAAAGGATGTAGAGTAAAGTCGATTTACCGCAACCCGATTTGCCCATAATAGAAACAAATTCGCCTTGTTCAATTTGAAAACTAATGGATTTAAGTACGTGAAACTCGACGGGCTTACGAAAGTATTTGTTGATGTTTTTGGCTTCTAATATGACTGACATAAGCGTCTGAATTGATGGATAAAAAAGGTTTAGCAGATTTACTTAGTAACGGACAAACAATAAGTTCTGCATTTTGACCGAGCAGATTTTGTTCTGATACTACTCAGCAAAAGGGATGTAAGGGTTCCCTTTTCTGAGTCTAACGTAGGAATCCTCTTGGCTGGCGAGGCTTTTCAACATTCTCGCAGTGTTGCTTGCAGAAAAGATTAAGTATCTTTTCAACTAAGAGAACCGCTAGCGGTCGGGATGCTTTACCTACGCTTGGTCATAAATCGGGAAGTTATTATTTGATCGTTACTTACCCTACAAAGATCAAAAATGTTCTACGCTTTTCCTACTGCAATAACATGGATTTTAAAAGTTCTTTTGACAAAGCTATTGCGCTGCTGCTGTGTGCCATTCCTTGCGCAAAAGCACGAATAGTATTACTTTTGCGAACTTTTTGTGATCCCAAAATGTATGACATCCTGTAACTGAAAAACAATTCAAAAGAACAAAGATCAATGTTTCCAACGTACGATTTAATAGTAGTAGGTGCAGGCCACGCAGGCTGTGAAGCAGCAGTAGCGGCCGCTAATCTGGGGTCGAAAGTGCTGCTGGCAACGATGAATATGAACACGATTGCGCAGATGTCCTGCAATCCAGCGATGGGCGGTGTGGCGAAGGGGCAAATCGTGAGAGAAATTGACGCGATGGGTGGCTATTCGGGTATCGTGACCGATCACACTATGCTACAATTTCGGATGCTCAATTTGTCGAAAGGACCAGCCATGTGGAGTCCTCGTGCACAGAGTGATCGGATGCTATTTGCAGCAAAGTGGCGAAAGATGTTAGAAGAACATCCCAACATCGACTTTTGGCAGGAAATGGTGACGGGGATCATCGTGAAAGATGGGGTAGCCAAAGGGGTTCACACAGGTTTGGGATTGGAGATCAAGAGCAAAAGCGTCGTTCTGACCAATGGTACTTTTCTGAATGGATTGATTCATATTGGAGAGAAAAATTTCGGCGGTGGACGGGCAGGGGAGCGGGCAGCACATGGTATTACAGAGCAATTGCGAGCACTTGGCTTCGAGTCGGGTAGAATGAAAACGGGGACACCACCACGCGTGGATGGAAGGAGCTTGGATTGGGATGCTATGGAAACCCAACCTGGTGACGAAAATCCCAGTAAATTTTCCTATACCGATACGCCAAAATTAAAAAAGCAAATCCCTTGTCACATTGCTTATACTAGTCAAGCTGTACACGATGTACTGCGCACTGGTTTTGATCGTTCGCCCATGTTCAATGGACGTATTCGTGGATTGGGGCCACGCTATTGTCCTTCCATAGAAGATAAAATTGATCGGTTTGCTGATAAAGAGCGACATCAATTATTTGTAGAACCCGAAGGCTGGGATACTTGCGAAATCTATGTGAACGGCTTCTCTTCTTCTTTGCCCGAAGAAGTGCAATACAAGGCTTTGCGTAAGATTCGCGGCTTTGAAAATGCCAAAATGTTCCGGCCTGGCTATGCGATAGAATACGACTTTTTCCCACCAACGCAACTAAAGCCAAGTCTAGAAACTTGGTTGGTCAAAAATCTATTTTTTGCGGGACAAATCAATGGGACAACGGGCTACGAGGAAGCGGGTTCGCAGGGCTTAATCGCAGGTATCAACGCACATCAGAAAATTAATGAAGAAGAAGCGGTGATCTTGAAACGTTCGGAAGGCTACATAGGCGTTTTGGTGGATGATTTGGTGAACAAAGGCACTAAAGAACCCTATCGAATGTTTACTTCACGAGCGGAGTATCGCATCCTTTTGCGCCAAGACAATGCCGATTTGCGATTGACGCCCATCGCTGCTAAGCTAGGAATGAGAGGTTCGGAAGAGCGTATGCAAAAGGTCAATGAAAAGCTAGCCGCCAATAAAGCCATCCAACGATTTTTTGATAAAACGAGCGTCAGTCCAGATCAATTGAATGGCTATTTGGAACGCAAAGGCTCTGCTCCCTTAAAGCAAAAAGTAAAGTTGCGTTCGGTTCTGTTGCGTCCGCACGTCAATATTACAGAATTGAGTGAGGTGCTGCCAGCCGTTGCCGATTTAAGTCAGCAATATGAAAAGGAACAGTTGAATTTGGCAGAAATCAATATGAAGTACGAAGGCTACATCAAAAAAGAGCAGGAAATGGTGGACAAAATGAATCGTTTGGAAGCCGTCCGCTTGCACGAACAGTTGAACTACCACAATTTGGTGTCGCTATCTTCGGAAGCCAGAGAAAAATTGAGTCAGTTGAAGCCTAGAACGATTGGGCAAGCGAGTCGTATTAGTGGGGTGTCTCCTTCTGATATTTCCGTACTTTTGGTACATATGGGTAGATAGTCGAATTGTAAAATTGTGTTTCCGTCCATAAAAACCTTTTAAGCATACTTGTTGCGCGATCTCAAACACTTTACTGAGTTTCAAAAGTTTAGTAAAGCTGTTACTACCACGGAATGGAGTATTTTACCCGTTATTCGCATGTATAATTAGTAGCATCTCCTAATTTGTAGGATAGAGGCAATCAATTCAATATTTTCCCAGTTCAGCAATTCCACAAAGTAATCAAGATTAAAACGCACTTTTTATCCCAAATGAAGTATAGAAGCGACAAATTACAAGCATATCTTTTTCCTAGACCAATGTGCTCATATGTTCTAGAGAAAGCGTACAAGCGATGGATATAAGTCCTGTCCACCATCGCAACAGGATTTTTTCTATTTTTGCAAAACATAGAATATAAAAACCTCATTTAAAACACTTCACACTTGGTCTTCAATATAAAAAAGCACGAAAGAAAGATTTTCAACCTGATTAGTGAATCTGCGCAGGAACTGGGTTTCCCTACCTATGTGGTCGGAGGCTATGTCAGAGATCGCTTGCTGGCGCGCCCATCCAAAGATATGGACATTGTCTGCGTGGGCAGTGGGATTCAGCTTGCACAACAGTTGGCGTTCAAATTGCGACCAGTGCCTCGGGTGGTGGTCTACAAACGCTTTGGGACGGCGATGCTTCGTTATCGCGATCTAGAAATCGAATTTGTGGGCGCTCGCAAAGAATCCTACCGCTACGATTCACGCAAACCTACCGTAGAATCAGGAACGCTAGAAGACGACCAAAATCGTCGAGATTTCACCATCAATGCACTGGCGGTTTCCCTCAATCAATCCAACTTTGGGACAATCATTGACCCTTTTCACGGATTGGAACATTTGGAGCAAAAACTCATCAAAACACCATTAGAACCCAAGAAAACCTTTTCGGATGATCCACTGCGGATGCTTCGCGCCATCCGTTTTGCCACCCAACTCAATTTTACCATTGATGCCCATACGCTCAAAGGCATCGGTGATAAGCGAGATCGAATTGGTATTATTTCAAAAGAAAGAATAGCGACCGAACTGAATAAAATCATGGGTTCGCCCAAACCTTCCGTTGGTTTTAAGCTATTAGAAGAAACGGGCTTGTTGCAATTGATCTTACCTGAATTGGTAAAGCTGAAAGGCGTAGAAGTCAGAAATGGGATTGGACACAAAGATAATTTTTATCATACGCTGAAAGTTTTAGACAATACTGCTCTGAAAACTAATGACTTATGGTTGCGATGGGCAGCATTGCTGCACGATATTGCCAAAGCACCAACTAAGCGTTTTCATCCGCAATCGGGTTGGACCTTTCACGGACACGAAGCAGTTGGAGCAGCTATGGTGCCGCGTATTTTCAAGCGATTGCGCTTGCCACAGGATCAAAAAATGAAGTATGTCCAAAAAGTGGTGGGCTTACACATGCGTCCTATCAACCTAACCAAAGGCGAAGCCACGGATTCGGGTATTCGGCGACTACTGTTCGATGCTGGTGACGATATAGACGATTTGATGCTACTGTGCGAAGCCGATATCACTTCCAGAAATGAGCGAAAGGTCAAGCAGTACTTCCAAAATATGCAAGTCATTCGGCAGCGACTGAAAGAAGTGGAAGAAAAAGATCACTTGCGCAATTGGCAGCCTCCTATCTCAGGTGATATTATCATGGAAACCTTTGGTATTCCACCTTCCAGAGCAGTTGGAACGATTAAGAACGTGATTCGAGAAGCAATTTTGGATGGCGATATACCCAACGAATACGAAGCTGCCTATGCCATGATGTTAGAGGAAGGGAAGAAATTGGGATTAGTAGTTCATTCGTAAATAGAAATGAATAAAAGACGAAAAATTGTACACCACCTCTCTGAGGATATCATCAAGGAAGCAGCAATCTCCTGTCTGCAATCCTACTATAGTTTTCGTCCGAGTTTAATGGAGGATGACCTTCAAAAAAGCGTGCTGCATACTTCTAAACTGGATGTGAAGCTGGAAGGGAACATTGTAATTGACGGCTACATTAGCTACAAACAAAGAAATGGTGAAGATTTTATCGCGACCCTAGAGGCGAGTTCGCACGCTAAGAAAGAAGAAGTCCTCTACGATATTCAAAAGACCCTACTTCGATGGGACAGCTTTGCAGTGGTACTGCCTTTTTGTACGCTGTTGTTTGCTTACCTGTATCTGAACGGAGACTACAATTTGAAATCCAGTACAGGACTCATTTTTCTGCTCTCTTATGTCTTATCCGTGTTGCTTTCTAGTAGTTTGTATCAATGGATTTGTATGA
>JBCDKV010000354.1:0-5753 GCA_038746215.1 Bacteroidota bacterium
GTCCGAAAGCTCCCTTTGAAAACGAAATAAAAAACGAAGTTTTTTATTTCGTTTTCAAAGGATAATGCCAAGTGAGTAGATAAATTTGTTCACTATTTTTTCTGTGATATGAAAGATGCCTTTTTTTCTCTAAAGAAGAGTGAAATTTTGTGTTTCCGTCCGAAGAGATTTACTAAGTATACTTGTTGCTCAACCTCAGCCTTTTACCAGATTTGTTTCAAGCATTACTGAAACTTTCCTGACTTTCCGTCTAGCTTCATTCATTAAAGAAGATAAGAGCATGAAATACCTTTACGCTACTTCACCACCACACGAAGATCCTGCCCCAGCCGTACATCCGTAGCAATGTTGATTCAGTACAATGGGTCTATCTACTAGGGCATCAAAGTCAAAATCGTTCAAATGTCGGCTTTTGGCAGGGGCTACTTTCAGATCTAACATTTGATTGAAATCGCAATCGTACAGATAGCCGTCCCAACTCACCGATATGGTACTTCTGCACATTACATTATCTACTGCCGAAGGATTGAATGCTTGTACCAATTCGGTCATATACTGCTCGTAATTCCCCGACTCTAGCAGGTATTCCAAGAAGCGACTGATCGGCATATTGGTAATAGCAAAAAGTCGATTGAATTCAATGCCATAGCGTCGTTTCATTTGCGATTTAAACTCTCGCTCCAATCCCGCTTGACTGGAAGGCAGAAATGCTCCGGAAGGATTGTAGACCAAATCTAGTTGCAAACCCGTCCCTTCCATGCCATAGCCTACCGCATTGAGGCGACGCAGCGCATCTATAGAATCCTCGAACACACCGTCTCCTCTTTGTGCATCCGTTCGCACTTTACTGAAATAAGGAAGCGAAGATACAATGTGTACTTGGTGATCGGCAAACCACTGAGGAAGCGTGTGAAATTTTTTGTGCGCTACAATGATCGTCAGATTACAGCGATTCATCACCGTCTTGCCTAGCTTGCGGCATTCCTCGACGAACCATTTAAAATGTCGGTTCATTTCTGGTGCGCCACCCGTAATATCGACCGTGGATATATCGTATCGGGCTAAAATATCCAAGCAAGTTTGTAGGGTCGCTTTGTCCATATTTTCCACTCGCTTATCTGGTCCAGCATCTACGTGACAGTGCGCACAGACTTGATTACAGAGTTTGCCGATATTAATTTGAAAAATATCAATGCCCGAAGCTCGTAGTACTCCACCTTTGTTTTCTTGAATCTTTTTCTGAAAAGATGGAAATTTCATATCAACGAGTTCCTTCCCATTGAGTACATTCAGTTGATAGAAAGTATCGGAAAGCATAGCATCACGGGCAGACAGCGACTTATTTAACATAGATTACATGTGTTTATTGATAGATGTTCCTGGGTGTCAAAAATGCTGAGAGCTTGTTTGGAGCAGAATCGAACTGTAAATCAATAGATTATGGTTTTGGCAAAGAAAATAATTGGGATTTTATCGGGATAAATGAGCTATTATTTTCAAAGCTAAGTTCATAAGATATTGGTTTACGGGAAGATAATGCTCCAAACATGCTCTGATTTTATTCAAGCAAAATGATACGCTGCGTAGTCCTAACACAATTAAGCGTTGTGATTTCACTCTTTGAAATCGTACTTTATCATTAGGCTTATAAAAGCTATCATTCTAAGGTTACAGTAGGATCGGCAATCCTAAGGGCTTACCGATCCAGTGGGTTCAAGTTCCAATCTTAGAAGAATAGCCGCTTGTAAAATTACATACGTAGAAAAAGAGGAAATTGGATTGCAGGCAAACATGCTCTTAGAAACAAGATACGTCGTTCTTCTCCGAGCGCATCTCAAAATGTCACTTTTGATGACGAGCATTTCTAAAATGCTTGTCATCTGTTCTACTTTTGCTTAGATAACAGTCATTTTGAAAATGACCGTTGTCATGCCTGCGACATTTTGAGATACACCCCTTCCCCTCATGGACTGGGGAAGCTTTATAAATTTTTTTAATTTAGTCGCGTTAACTTCGGTCTTCCGTCTACATAGTCAGCCCTTTGGTATGCTTCATCATTTGAGTAGAATAGACTAAGGTGATCCCTGCTTTCATAGCGGCGGCTACGTGTACAGCTTCCATCATCTGCTCTTCGTCCGCTCCAGCTTTTAGGCTAGCGGTCGTGTAAGCATCTATACAGTAAGGGCATTGCATAGCGTGTGAGACTGCCAAAGCAATCAATGCTTTTTCACGTTCTGTGAGTGCGCCTTCTTTCATAACTTCGCCGTAATAGTCGAAGAATTTTTTGCCCATCGGCTCTTGCCAATCTGTAATATTACCGAAATTGTTCAGATCAGCCGCCTCAAAATAGTTTTTTTCTTTGCTCATATTATTTGAATAGTTTAGATAAGAAACTCGGCGTGTACGAGGTTTTGAGTAACACTCAGAACAAGTCCGAGAAAGCTCTTGAGATCGCGCAACAAGTATGCTCAATAAGTGTTTCCGTCCATAAAACCTTTGGGCATACATGTTGCGCGATTTTCTGACATTGACTCAGGCTATTTTCAAGTGAAACGTTAAGAGCATGTTTGGAGCATTATCTTCCTGTAAACCAATATTTTCCGAACCTGACTTTGAAAATAATAACTCGTTTATCTCGATAAAGTCACTATTATTTTCTTCGCCAGAACCGTAAACTACTGATTTACACTTCAATCCTGCTCCAAACATGCTCTAAGAGAAAACGAGACTTCGTACACCCCTGATAAGTTTAGTTCAGAGCTATAGTTCATACTTCAGCACCTATAGAACTCAAAAGATCAGATTCAGATCGGAAAGTTATCATTTTAGAATTACTCATCTACTTATTTGATGTTACTTTGTTTTCAAGCAGACATTTTGGGGAGGCATAAGACTATTTTTATTGCTTTTCATAAGTGAGTAAAATAGCGGATTTGAGACCGCTACGCTATCAGAAGTCAGGCAAGCTCTGCTAATCATATAGTACGCTACTATCAATTTCACAATTGGACTATTTACACGAATTTATCCCGCTCGCAGGATGAATAACGACTCGAAGAAGTATCTGCACCATCACTGATACCCTTGCGCTTGCAGTTGAAATAATTCCGCATACTTACCGTCTTTGGCGATCAATTCTTCGTGCGTACCGTATTCCAGTTGCCGCCCTTGTTCCAAAAATAAGATACGATCCGCCATTCTGACCGTGGAAAAGCGATGCGAAATGAGTACCGCAGATTTCTCAGCAATCAATTCTGTGAATCTTAAAAAAACCTCGTGTTCTGCGCGAGCATCGAGTGCAGAAGTTGGTTCGTCTAAAATCAGCAGTTGAGCATCTCGCATATAGGCTCTCGCCAGCGCAATTTTCTGCCACTGCCCACCCGATAGGTCAAAGCCTTTTTTGAAGCGTTTACCCAGAATTTGGTCGTACTGATCGGGTAAATCTTCGATCACGGTATTGGCAAGGCTTTTAAAAGCAGCTTGTTTAATAAGCCCTTCGTTACTGCGCTCCGCAATGCCACCGATAGCAATATTTTCCGATGCTTTGAGATGATAGCGGTAGTAGTCCTGAAATATGATGCCGATATTGAGTCGTAAATCTTCCAGATTGTATTCTTTCAGGTCGATACCATCCAGCAGGATGCGCCCTTCGGTGGGTTCGTAGAGTCTTGCCAGCAGCTTGACCAAGCTTGTTTTGCCCGCTCCGTTCTCCCCAACCAGTGCTAGTTTTTCCCCCTTGGGCAAATGAAAAGATAAGTTCCGAATTGCCCAGCGATGGCTGTTGGGATATTTAAAACTAACGTTCTCAAAAGTAAAGCCTTTTTGAATTGGACGAGCGACCATTCTTGCATTTTCAGGGGAAGCAATCCTGGGTTTAATTTCAAAGAAGTCAAACAAATCCTGCAAGTAAAGCGCATTATCCGCAATACGAGAAAAACGATTCATAATGCTTTGCAGGCTACCGCTCATGCGCTGAAAAGAACCTGCCAAAAAAGTCAATGTACCCAGCGTAATCAATCCGCCGACTGCTTGCAAAATAATGAAAACATAAGCCCCATAATACGCCAGCGTTCCAATGGCAGAAAGTCCACTACCAACCAAGGCGCGATTAATAGCAATTTTTCGATTAGCGAAGTAGTAGCGATCAGCGAGTGCCTCGAAGCGATCCGCCAAAAAATCTGCCAGTCCAAAAATTTTGATCTCTTTCGCCGTTTCGTCACTTGCTCCAATGTAGCGTAAATAATCCAATTCCCGCCGTTCGGGTGTCCAAGAGCGAGTCAGAGAATAGCTTTTTTGGTTGAAATGACTCTCACCGAGGAAAGAGGGAATGATCGCAATAAATAAAATGAGTAGCAGCCAAGGATTGTAGGCAACCAATCCAACGCCCAAAGAAATGACCGTAATGATGGATTGCAATTGCGTCAAAACTTGGGACATCAAGATGGTACGACCAATAGTTTGTTTTCTAGCGCGCGACAATTTATCATAGAAATCAGCATCTTCAAATTGATACAAATCCAACTTCGCAGCGTGCCGAATAATGGCGGTAGAAGTCTTATTGGAGAAGAGATCGCCTAGCAAGCCATCCACCAGCGTAATCAGCCGACTGAGCAGATCAGAAAATAGCGCTAAACCCAACTCAATCGCTACCAATGTCCAGAGGTATTTTTCTGCAGCTTCGCTTTGCTCCATCAAGCGAACAATTTCGTCGATGATGAGCTTGCCAACGTACAACATACTCACGGGCAAGAGTGCCTGCACTAAACGCAAACCAATGTTGATGAGCGTCATAGATGCACTAGCTTCCCAGATGAGTCGAAAAAATAGCGGTAAGTTGCGCAAGGCACTAAATTGTTCTTTGAAGCTCGTTTTTTCCTTTTTGGGAGAATTGCTTGGACGTGTTTTTGCCATATGTGTTTGTGATGCAGTTTAGAGCTGGTGATCGGGTAGGAAAAATCCCAACAAGCTCTTAATCTAATCTACAAACAAACTGATTGTGCGCAAGAAAAGTTTTTCAGCATGGATGGTGCCAAGGCTAACTTTCAGTTACTGCGTAAAACTATACTTGTCGCTCTACGAAAGGATATTTCAAAAGTTTCACACACCAAACCACTCAACTTCTACATCTTACCGCTAAACACAATACATGAAATATATCATTAGCTTTCTATTTTTATTTGGTTGCCTTTCTACTGTTTCTGCTCAAGTTGCAAAAGATACCAGACTTATGGGAGACACGACTTTACAAGACGTTCAGACCATGGACATATACTCCGATAGTCTTTCCAATAGTATGATTATTTTTGCGCCCAGTGGTTTCAATAAGCAGCGAATAGGCGCACCAACTAGAGAACAAATCATGGTGCTACAAGGCGAGGCACAATTCATTTTTGAGGAAAAGACGATAGCTGCTAAAACGGGAACTTATCTTGTCATTCCTGCTAATACTAGACATCGCGTGGTGGTAGCAGGAGAGGCACCTATCAAAATGTTGGTTATTCAAGATGCGCTTTAGCATCAGTAGGCGGATTTAAATAATCGACCTACTTATACTTAGTAACGGACGAAAAATAAGTTCCTCATTTTGACCGAGCAGATTTTGTTCTGATACAAGGCAAAAAACGTAGGCATCCTTTTGGCTAGCGAGGCTTTTTAACATTCTCGCAGTGTTGCTTGCAGAAAAGATTAAGTGTATTTTCAACGAAGAGAACCGCTAGCGGTTGGGATGCTCAGGACGAAAGATGCCGTCATAA
>JBCDKV010000355.1:0-5743 GCA_038746215.1 Bacteroidota bacterium
CTCAACTCTCCTAACTACTACACCATCTATCCGCCCGTTGCCCAGTTCACTTTTTTTGTCGCTACGTGGCTGTTTCCCGAAAGCAGTTGGGGCAGTGCCTTTGTGATGAAGTTATTCCTTTTCGCTTTTGAATGTGGCAACATTTTTCTACTCTTACGTCTACTTCCACTCTTTGGGGTAGCGCAGCGCAACACATTGATCTATACACTCAATCCTTTGATTATCGTAGAAATCAGTGGGAATTTACATTTTGAAGGTGCTATGATTTTTTTCTTGCTGCTTTCACTTTTCTTACTCTTAAAATCTAAGACAGCACTCGTCCCGCAACACTCCATTTCGAGTGACAATGACGGGCGTACGCTGCATTCGATTCGTCCTGATATTTCAACTCACTCATTTAGGTTATTTTCTACAAGTTCCTTAAATCGCTATTTTTTACTCTCTGCCTTGGCTTTCGCACTTGCTATTGCTTCCAAACTGCTACCCGTTTTGTTTTTACCGCTCTTCATTAAGCGACTTGGTTGGAAAAAAAGTATCTTATATTTTGCAATTATTGGACTTACGACGCTGGGACTTTTCACGCCGCTCATCAGCGGTGTCTTTTTGCAAAATTTTGGTGAAAGCTTGGATTTGTATTTCAGGAAATTTGAATTCAATGCTAGTTTCTACTATGTGGCGAGGTGGCTGGGCTTCCAACTGAAAGGCTTCAATTTGATTGCAAAACTAGGACCTGCGCTGGCGATGATGACCTTCGTTAGTGTGCTAGCCCTCAGTTTTACTAGTACTAACAAATCCATGAAACGCCTGCCCGTCCTTATGCTGTTCGCCATTTCTATCTACCTTTCTTTCACCACAACGGTGCATCCTTGGTACGTCAGTCTGCCTTTGGTGCTTTGCTGTTTCAGTACTTTTCGTTATCCAGTGCTGTGGTCTGGACTCATCTTACTGACTTACATTAATTATAGCTATTCTATTTATCAAGAAAATTTGTGGATTGTCGGTGTGGAGTATGTCTTGGTGTGGCTGTACTTTTTATGGGAATCTTTGACAAAAGGGAAGCTCATAAAAAACGGAAAATGAAAACATATACTGCAAACAGGGTGAAAAAGTGCTTTCATTTTTGAAAAAAGATAGGTTTTGTTCATATCATTTACCGCTAGATTTGAGGGTAAGTTTTCGCTGAGGAGGAGGTCGACACCTCCTCAGCGAATCAAGGTTTTTTAAGGGCAAAGAAGCGAGAATCGCTTCTTTGTCCTTAAAAACCTTGATCAAATTTGGCAGGCTCGATGCCGCCAAATTTGATAGTACACGTAATAGCTTGTACTTAAAATGTCAACAGAGTAAAAGGCACTTTTTTATCCTAAACGGAGTATATCTATTCTCATTTCCCGTTTTGAAAACCTTTTTTTAGCCTTGAAAATTTTAGGATCGGTAAGCGAGAGGTACAAGCGATTGCCGAGCCTATCATTACTGGCTGCTCGGCAATCCTTAGGGCTTACCGATCGGTAAGCGTTTACAACTTTAGAAGAGTCGCCTTAAACGAATAAACAATTTAAACAGATCAAAAAGTACATTCATATGTACAAATTTATCCCGTTTGCAGTACGCCTACTGCTTCACAATAGTTTGGATCGCGGCTTGTTCTCCGTCCACCAATAAATTCAACCAATACGTACCACTCGGCAAAATAGAGGGCAACTCAATCTTTTGTTGCGGACTCAAAGCCAAGCGAATTTCGTAGAGCCTGCGGGCTTGATTGTCGTATAGTTCCAAGGTGGCTTGCTGTGCAGTTGATAAATCCGTCTCAATCTGAATGAAGTCTTTAAATGGATTTGGATAGACCTCAAATGGAATGGCAGGTCGAATGATACTAGCAGTATTGACATTAGTATCGCCTTCCGTTACCACAAAGCCATCTACTGCTGCTTCTACCAAATGCCCAGACTCTTCCAAATCAGAGATTTCAAAGATGACTTGCATCTGGTCTGTGATTTCGATCAAATCTTTTAGCTCAAAACTAGGAGAAGACCGCCAACGTGGTAGACCAATGCTAATTTGCTGCAAAATAATCGTCTCCGATCCGTTGGTCAGTTTGACCTTGAGCGTATCGTTGGGTCTGCCATCGCCACCACCGACTAAAAACCAAGTAGAATAGTTTAAAATCGGTGATTGGTAGATGTTCAAGTCCATAATAGGGGAGGTGAGGATAGTCACGCCATTATCCACATCATCAAATCCACCGTTCATACCACCATTGCCCGTCATGTAGCACTGATCGCCTAAATCGTCATCTAAATCAAATTCTGGATTGACATAGTTTGGAGGCGTACCCGTACCGATTGGTTCGCCACGTTCCCAGTTGCCGCTGGCTGCTCCTGCTACTACTTCCCATCCAAAATCTAGTGCAAAATCATCTTCATAACCGATCTTTAGCTCAAAGTCAAGTTCCTGATTGCTACTGGCATCTAATTCGGCAAGTACCGCTTGGTAGCCCCATGCTCCAACAATGACTTGGTAGTCTCCCTCGATGACATCATCCAAAAAAAAGCTGCCGTCAGTATTCGTCACAGTGGTGTAGGAAATTTGATCACTGACTACCATAACTTGGGCATCCGAAATGGGCATCTGATCATCTTCTCCCACTACGGAGCCTTCAAAAATAATGCGGATAGAAGGAGATAGCTCTACTTCAAGTTCGGTCAACTCGCCGTTCATCAAATTTACTTCGATAGTTTTTGAGCGGAAACCTAATTTAGAAAAAGTGACCTCGTAAGTACCCGCTTCGGCAGTCCCAGTAGCAAAACTTCCTGCCAGGTCGGTCGTTTCCATGCTATTGCCTTCAGAGAAACTAATGACTACTTCGACATCATTCAACAGATTGCCATTATCTGAATTCGTGACCACGCCTTCCAAATAAGCAGCTCGAACATAGTCGGTTTCAATCACAAACAGCCCACTGCTTCTATCAGATACCAATACCAAGCCCGAAGGCAAGAAAGGCGTCGCTCCCCAAGCACCAGAAAAGCCCGTTCCATCGCCCGTGAAGGTATCGTAATTCGCTACTTCTACTAAGTTGTGTGGACGAGCCGCATCTACGACCACCAATCCATCAGAGTAGTGTGATATGACCAAAAAATCATTCAAGACGTGTACATTGTGCGGAATGACGCCCGTGTTAAGGGTCGCTTGCGGACGAAATTCGTCCAAAAGTTGGATGTTATCCAAATCAGAAATATCATAAGCTGCTACGGGTGCATTAGAACGTTCGTCGGTGGTGAAAATCGTCTGGCTATCATCAGAAAGCCAAGCATTGTGGGTGAAAGTAAAAGGTGTTCGCTGCGTTGCCATCAGACGTGGTTCATCCAAATCCGAAAGATCCGTGATGGAAAGAACACCTGCAAAAATATCTGAACTATACATCATTTGGTCTCTTACGTACACGTCGTGCGAATAGCGGGCATCTGCTTTCCCAATGTAAATGGGATTGTTTGGATCGGTGTCCACATCCGCAAAGATGACGCCGCCACTATTCAGATTACAACCAGAAAGATAGGCGATACCATTGTCGATGTATAGATTGTGGCAAGTATTTAGAATGCCTAATTCCTCAATCGTAGGTGACCAGTAGGAGTAGCTGATGCTATCGGGCAGCGTGGATAAGTCCATCACCAAAAGTCCATCACCTGTTTCGTTGATGGCGTAGGCATGGTCTTTCCAAGTTTTCATATCTCTCCATCCCGAAGACGGACCAGGTGCAAAGTCCACTTCTACTGGATTGTTAGGATTGGCAAGACTGACTACGGATACGCCTGTTTGTGTTCCCACTAGTGCATATTCTGTGCCGTCTTCATCGACCCATGCCCATACGTCATTAACGGACTGATCATAGTCCAATTGACCTATAAAAGTAGTGTTCAATTGAGCAGATATATTGAGTGCCAATAGGCAAGCAAAACATAGTAGTATTACATTTTTCATTAAAAAAGATTTTCAAATAAATTTAACAAATCGAGTATGATTAATAACAAACGGGGTGCATCTCAAAATGTCGCAGAAAGTTTTTTTCAAAGGTGAAAAACTTTCTGCTAGGAGGATTTTAAGGGCAAGAAGCGTTAAAACTTTAACGCTTCTTGCCCTTAAAAAACCCTTGGAGCATCCGAACATCCTCCTTTGTAGATTTTCGGATGCGACTGCATGAAATACAAACGAAAATTCGCCCTCTAATCAACAAAACGACATTTTGAGATGCATCCTAACAAACGCGAAAGATACTCCATTTGTATCTAACTTCTTATATGTTCTCACATGATTCATTTCAGTATATACGTCACTTATGCTAACCATTTGAGGCGTATAAGGACATCTAAGTGGATGTAGCAGGAAATAATAGCATGTAGCGGATTTTGCAGGTCATAATGCGTTTGAATTTGACATACACTACTGGACAAACACAAATTGAAACACTAAGGACACTTAGAAACACTAAGAAAAGCAGCTAATGTAGCTATATAATCAGTTTCTCTTTTGTTCTGTAATTTAAAATGTCCAGCAGTCTAAACTTGACACTTGCGATTGAACTTTAAACGGATACGCTGAAAAATCAAAATATCCAGTAATCTACTACTTTTCCAAAGTTGTAAAACGCCTGCTGATCGGTAAGCCAAAAGGATTGCCGAGCAGCTACCACAGATTCGCAGACCAATTTGACAAGAATCCGCATCATTTGCGCACCTACTCCAAAGCTCGTATGGTTTCGTATGGCAGAATCATCTTGCCTGTCACGGAGCTACTCATTGTTTTTTGACCCGTTTGCTCCAAAAGTTCATAAGCTGTTTGCGTATTCAAATCAGGTTGCAAGCTTTTCATCAATCCCAGCAGTCCTGCTACATAAGGCGTTGCCATCGAAGTGCCACTGAAAGTGCGGTACTTACTGCCCGGAAAGCTAGAATAGATGTCTTTGCCAGGTGCGGCAATGCCCATTGGTAAATCTTGTACGGTATTGGAAAAGTTCGCTTTCTGTAGGTTTTGTTGCAAAGCACTTACAGTGATGACCCCCTTTGCATTGGCAGGAGAATAGGACTTGGCGTTGTCGTTGGAGTTGCCAGCCGCTACCACGACAATTGCCCCTTTTGCATTGCAATACTGGACGGCTTCGGAATAAGCTTTTTGACGACTGTCAGTAGAAAATGCACCCAAGGACATCGAAATGACATCTGCACCTGCATTGGCGGCTTCTATCATACCTTTGATAATGCCTTGCTGCGTTCCCATCCCAAAATTGTTGAGTACTTTAATGCTGGTGATCGTTACAAAATCGCTATTTGGTGCGAAAGAAGCCGTACCTTTTGCATTGTTGGATACCGCCGCTGCGATACCTGCACAGTGCGTACCGTGTCCTTTGACATCTATATCATATTTACTATTCGTGGAGTGGTAATTAGCTTTCAGATCCTCGTGCTTGGCGTCTACGCCCGTATCCAAAATGGCGATTTTCGCCTTCTTCTTGGGCTGAATTTTCGATTTTTTCAGATAATCGTACAGCTTATTGACTTGCATCGCCTCAAATCCCCAAAGGTGTTGTAGTCCAGGATCGTTGATGCCGAATTTTTGATTGATATTGGGCAATTTACGCGTAACAATCGGAGCGACTTGTACCTGCTCATTTTCTTCCACTACTCCCAGCTTCGCCAGTGCTTGTTTAATCGCTTGCAATTCGTGTTCAGCAGCATCAGGAATGTCCACC
>JBCDKV010000356.1:0-5741 GCA_038746215.1 Bacteroidota bacterium
AGAACTCCAAAATTCTTTAAAACAATTGCAGCAAGAGCCACACAATATGAAAGTGATGAGCCGCGCTTCCGATTTATTCTTTCATTTGGGGCAATTTGAAAATGCGGTAAAAGGCTACCAGCATTTGTTGCAGTTTCAGCCCTTCAATGCTTCGATATTCTATAAACTAGGCTTGACTTATCTGCGGCAAGAAGATAAGCAGGCGATTGATACCTTCAAGAAGGCATTGAAGTACCTTGACCCAATGGAACAAAAATCCAAAGTGCTGATCCGAACAAAATTGGCGAAGGCTTACAAACTGGATGAGCAATACGAAAAGGCGAAAAAACTAGTGAGCCAAATTCTAAAAAAAGAACCTCAAAATGCAAGCGCAATGAGCATTCTAGGGCAACTAGAGCAACAAGATGAAAACACCGAAAAAGCACATGAGCTGTTTTTAAAAGTGATAGAATTGATTCCCAAAAATTCAGCCGCGCACTTGAATGCAGGAGCGACTGCTTTTATCCTAAAAGAGTTTGAAGCGTCTATTAAGCATTACCAAAATGCTATACAATTAAAACCCAAATGGGCGAATCCTCACCGAGAGATGGCAAGGGCTTACGAAGCTTTGGGACAAGCCGATCAGGCACTGGTTTTGCTCAAAACTGCCTTGAAAATTGCGCCCAAAGAAGTAGAAAACTATAAATACTTATCTGCTTTTTACCGAGCGCAAGGCAATCATAAACAAGCCGTTGAGGTTTCCAAAAGAGTGACGCAACTAGCTCCCGATGATGCCGAAGGATGGTTCAATGTGGGTTCTAGCATGACGCAAGTAGGTATTACCGATGCCTGTTTGCCTTACTTTGAAAAAGCTTTTGAACTCAGTCCCTCTGCCCAAGCTGCTTATGCCATTGGGAACATCCATCAAACCAACAAAAAGATCGAAGAAGCAGATGTCTGGTTTCAAAAAGCCATTGAGCAAGAGGAAGATTACTACACAGCGATCTATCAATTGATTTCCAATCGAGCGGCGAAATGCGATTGGTCTCAGCGAGCAGCCGATCATTCGCTAATCTTAGGCACCTTACAAAAACATTTGGAGAGTGAGCGAACCGACTTACCCCTTCCCACACTCTACTTTAACTATTTCGACGTGCCGATGGAGTGGCATAAAGCCTACAATATTCATTATTCCAAAACCAGTGAGAAACAAGGTGAAAAATTATTAAAGCAGTTTCCAATCAGTCATAGCATTAAGCCCAAAAAGCGATTGCGCATTGGCTATATTTCTCCTGATTTTCGGGATCATCCCGTGGGTAGATTGGTCTCCAAACTCTTTCAGCATCATGATCGGACTCAATTTGAGGTGTATGGCTATTCCTTAGCGATTGCCAAGGAAGACGACTTGTACCGTCCAAGCATCGAAGCGGGATTTGATGTATTCAGAGAACTCTGTTTTTTACCAACGGTGAAAGCGGCAGAGCAAATTGTAGAAGATGAGATTGATATTTTGATTGATTTGGGAGGACATACTGCGCACACCCGTCCAGATATACTTGCTATGCAACCCGCCCCCGTGCAAGCGCACATGATTGGTTATCCAAACACGATGGGCGCAAACTATATGCAGTACATTTTAGCGGATTCTTATCTAGTCCCTGAAAAAGTATTTGAGTACTATACCGAAAAAGTTATTCAAATGCCGACTTCCTTTTTAGGTGCACCACCTATGATTCCAAATATGGAATTAACGAGAAGTGAAGTGGGTTTGCCCGAAGAAGGGGTGGTATTCGTTGCTTTTAATCGTCCTTCCAAGATTGAGCCAGAGCTTTTCCAAGTTTGGATGAATATTTTGAAGGCAGTAGAGGGTTCCGTGCTTTGGCTCTCTGATTTTGCGGAAGTGACCCGCAAGAACTTACAAGCGACTGCCGAAGCAGCAGGTGTTGATCCCAATAGATTAATCTTCTCCGAGTGGCAACCTTATGGCAAATACATCAAAAGCCATCAGCTTTGTGATTTATTTTTGGATACTTGGCACTACAGTGCTGGCTCGACCGCTATAGCAGCCATCGGAGCAGGTTTGCCGATGCTCACGGTCATAGACGATAGCAATGCTTCTCGAATGGGGGCAAGTATTGTATCTGCAACGGGTCTGACGGAACTGATTTGTGAAGACTTAGCAGCTTACGAAGCCAAAGCGATCGAACTCGCCAATAATCCAGCACATCTTCAAAAATTGAAACAACAGCTTGTGGAACAGCGCAGTGATATGCCGCTGTTTAATAACGCCTTGTTTGCCAAGCAATTGGAAGTGGCTTTTTGGGAGATGTGGGAACGGGAACTAGCCAGTGGGGTTGGAGCAGTTTGAGTAACATTGATAATGTGGACAGAATAACTGCGTATTCATCGCCAAAAAGCATTCAATTACTTTTTGAGTGCTTGTACTCTTATACCTTTAGCTTGATTAAGTTGTGCTTGTATGAACTTTATTTTGTAAAGAAAAGTAGGGTAGGAGGTAAGATCAAATGCGTGAAAGGAATAGATTACAAAATTAACTTATAAAAAAAATGAAATTATAAGAAACATGTAGTAATATTGTGTCGTAAAAGTAGAAAAGCCACACCGAATGAACGATGTGGCTTCCAAATTACCCCAGTGCTAGTTTGTGAACTCATGAAAATTCTTTAGTATCCTTAGGCTTTTATTAGGGATCGACATTCAACAAGTAACAGTTTCTGAAAAAATGGGAGTGAACCCTCACTCCCATCAATTATACCATAATCGGTTATTGGTAATATATAAAGACACTAGCAATCACTATTAGTTAAAACTCATTCTCCATCCTCCTCAGGTAAAAAAAGTACCTTGCCCTTTCTCTGGGCAAGGTCCGACATTCAACAAGTTATAATCTCATGAAAAAGAACGAATTTTACGAAAATCTTTAGGTTTAATAGGATTAAAGGGAGTGTGTTTAAAGGTTAAGGGCTATGTTCATGGAATAGACTGTCAACTTTCTCTTACACTTTGGTTCTTTCAAGTTGGAAGGGACACCTCTCATCTTTTTTATTGTTTCTAACATTTGTTTTGTTAACCCAAGTGTGTAAGCAGCACGACACAGTCCGTGGGACTACTATGTGTAAATTGATGTGCTGCAAACTTGGGAAACTTTTTTGTAATCGGCTTTCACTATTTTAAAAAAGGCAATTGAATTGTATAGTGATCTTAAATCGGTTCTTGTTCTTTTGATAAAGAAGCGTCCCTCCGTATTATTTTCCTAAGTTTTTATCTTTCAATGATCTTATCAAAAGTATTTCCTTCCTTTCGACGATACAAAGATGCAACCATATCGACTTAGAAAAAAAGACAGAAAAATTTATTTGTTGATAAAAATTGGCGAGTAATTTATTGTAAGTAATTGATTATTAGTTTTTTAAACTTTATAATTAGTTGATTTAAAAATTAAGTTTTTCTCCAAAAAAACCTCAAAATTTGTTTCAAAAAAGAAAGATTTTTTTTCTTGTGCTTCACATTTAGTCCTTTTCACATTGATGCAGTGGTCTTTTTTGCTGGCTAAAAGGTCACTATTTGTGAGGAAAAGTAAATACATTTGATCGCATAAATCAAATGCAATGAAAAAAGCCTTTTTTTTACTCACCACCTACCTTTTGCTATTTGCCTGTTCCAATTCGAGTAAAATTGTAACGGATATTGTCGATGAGATAAAAGCAGAATTTGTTCCAGACAAACGAGTTGCCATTTTTGAAGTAGCTACTACTGCACAAGGGGGAGACGTATTGCTGAAGGGGGAAACCAATCTGTCCGAAGCAAAATCGCAATTGCTCCAGCAACTCGATGACGTGGGCATCAACTACATAGATAGCATTGCTCAATTGCCTGCTGCTAATTTGAAAGGTAAAATATACGGTGTCGTTAATTTATCTGCTTGCAATATGCGTTCTCAACCCAAGCATTCCGCAGAATTAGCGACTCAATCCACATTAGGTACGCCGCTGAAAGTCTATAAAGCAACTGACAATTGGTTCAGGGTACAAACACCCGATGGCTATTTGGGGTGGCTGGATGCAGGTGGTTTCACACCGATGGATAAAGCCAAATACAACATTTGGAAATTGAAGGACAAAGTACTTTACGCCAAAGACTTTGGTTTTTCCTATGCTGCACCAGACTCTTCTGCTCAGATTGTTTCTGATCTGATTGCGGGCAATATTCTAGCCAAAGAAGGTATAATGGGCAACTATATCAAAGTTAGCTACCCAGATGATCGTATCGCTTATTTGCACCAAGATGAGGTGGTGTCCTACCAAGATTGGCTGTCGCAAACGGTTTCTGCTGAACGTATTTTAGCAGTGGCTAAGCAACATTTGGGTCGGCCCTATCTTTGGGGTGGCACGTCGGGTAAGGCGATGGATTGCAGTGGCTTCACCAAGACGGTTTTCTACCAAAATGGCTTATTATTACCACGCGACGCATCGCAGCAAGTACACGTAGGGGTTGAATTAAGAGTAGATACCACTTGGCAGAATTTACTAGCAGGTGACTTGCTCTTTTTTGGACGAAAAGCGAGTGAAACACAAAAGGAAAAGATTACGCACGTCGCTATCTACTTAGGAGACGGAAAAATTATTCACTCGGCAGGCACCGTAAAAATAGAAAGTCTACGCCGCAGCGACCCTGATTTTGCAGCAGATCGTTTTGATACTTTTGTCCGTGCAAAACGGATGCTACAGAATGTCGGTGAAAATGGAGTATTGCGGCTGCAAGCATTGAAAGCTTATTAGTGCTTTAGCCGATGACTAGCATATGTTCGTCTAAATATATCAACTGCTAGACCTATTGCACGTTGTAACCTAATGAGAGGCTTTACAACATCATTACTATCAAAAGAGCCTCCTGAATTCCTAATTCTTACGAAATAAAGTTGGGGGGTACGAAGTCTCATTTTTCTCAATATTACTTAGAAACAGCCTGAGCCAATGCCAGACAATCGCTCAACAAGTATGCTCAGTAATTTTCTTCGGACATTTTAGATTACAGAACAAGAGAGAAGCCAATTTTATAGCTACACTAGCTACTTTTCTTAGTGTTTCTAA
The DNA here is from genome assembly GCA_038746215.1 of Bacteroidota bacterium. Taxonomy (GTDB): domain Bacteria; phylum Bacteroidota; class Bacteroidia; order Chitinophagales; family Saprospiraceae; genus JAAUTG01. The sequence continues at coordinate 5,091 of JBCDKV010000356.1, forward strand.
GTGTACTTAGTGTTTAAAATTTGTGTTTTGTCCAGTAGTAAAAAGGCTGTCATGGACGGAAACACACAGATACAAAACAATTATGCTGGAAGTTCACGATTTGACCAAAACCTACCGAACGGGTAGAAACTCACTCACTGTCTTAGATCAGGTTAGCTTTACCGTTGAAGCAGGAGACACTTTCTCCATCGTTGGTCCCTCTGGTAGTGGCAAGACAACGCTTTTGGGGCTTTGTGCAGGTCTGGATAGTGCCAGTTCGGGTGAAGTAAAAATCAATGGACGTTCTTTCAATCGCATGAACGAAGATCAGCGGGCTGCACTGAGAAATGAATTGGTGGGTTTTATTTTCCAAAACTTTCAACTGTTACCTACCTTGACGGCACTAGAAAACGTAATGATCCCACTAGAACTCAGACGAGAAAGAAACGCAGCAGCAGTCGCCAAAGAACTACTGGAAAAAGTAGGACTGGCTCGCCGGATGCACCATTATCCCACGCAGCTTTCGGGCGGAGAACAACAACGTGTTTCATTGGCTAGGGCTTTTTCTAATCGCCCAAAAATCCTGTTTGCGGACGAACCGACTGGAAACTTGGACGAAGAAACGGGTGAAAATGTGGAAAGCTTGCTCTTCGATCTGAACCAAGAAGCAGG
>JBCDKV010000357.1:0-5705 GCA_038746215.1 Bacteroidota bacterium
AATCCGAAAGTTGTTCAATCCACGATGGGTGCATTTTTACGTGTCCCGATCATTGCTATCGCACTGGAAGAACTGACTCAAATGACGCCTGATCTGCCTACCTACGCAGCGGTTTTGGGCGCAAATTCTATCTATCAACAAAACTTTCCTAAGGCAGGCATACTTGTGATGGGTAACGAAAGTCAAGGTATTGCACCTACGCAGCTTGCAAAAATAGATCATCAGATCAGCATTCCCAGCTACGGCAATAGCGAAATGGAATCTTTGAATGTCGGTGTGGCAACGGCGGTGATTTGTGGTGAGATTAGGCGAGGAGGGTGCTAGCTGTTAGCTTTTGGCTTTTAGCAATTAGTAGGATTTCTTTATACACTACTGGACAAAACACAAATTGAAACACTAAGAAAAGCGGCTAATGTAGCTATGTAATCTGCTTCTCTCTTCTTCTATAATCTAAAATGTCCAGTAGTTTAATTTCCCTGTAAAAACGTTCTTACCACGAATGGACTAATACATTCAATTAGTTTGGTATTTATTTCTAGATGTACACGAAATTTTAAGCAACATTTGAAGCAAGCCTGAGAAAGCTACTGAGATCGCTCAACAAGTATGCTCAGTGAGTCTCTTCGGACGGAAACACAAGTTCTCAGTATTTTTTCTGAGAAAAATAACTGAGAACTTGTGTTTCCGTCCACAAAAAAAATTGGGCATACTTGTTGCTCAATCTAAAGAGCTTTACTAGAGTTTATCTAGCACTAGCCAACAGCTAACTGCCATACTAACAGCTAATTATCTAGTACTCGCACCACATACATCTGCTCCGCATACCCATAAGCCCCATTTTCACCTTGTACCACGACTCTGACTACAAAAGAACTAATATCGTCCGATTGATAAAAGCTGAGTTTAGCTTTTCCATTTTTATCACTTTTGAGTGTGGGATTCCAATAAAGTTGAGGACGGAAAAAGGGTTGCTTGCTATCGACGGTGTTAGCATCGAAGACTGGAAATTCGGCATTGGGTTGGAGTCCACTAATAGTAAACAAATCTGCGGCATCTTTTTCTGCCATTGGAATATCCCTTAGATTGGTCGTAATTTTTACGACGCCACTTCGCCCGATGGCTTTGAATTTTTTCCTTAAATTATCTGGCTTGAACATCAATTCTACTTTCTGAATATAATCCATATCCAATCTCGCCACAAAATCGGCATCTCTAGTCAGTTTGCCATCTATAATGAAAAGTGGTGTGCCAGATAAGGTCGTATTGGCAGACAGTCGCCCCGTTGGATTGGACATCGTTGCGATATAAGTGCTGTCTTTTTGAAGTATAAATTTCAGCGGCGTCAGGAGTTCACCAAAGAAACTGTGCATGAATTCAAAGGACTCGTATTCGTCTATGATGAAAGTAGTGGAAGGCTCTAAATCTAAGATATTCAAGTCAATTTTGTCGGGTTCAATTTTATTTTCTAGCGATTGATACAACTGAAAAATCTTTTTTCGCTGCTGACTCAGTGCCAGGTAAGATTTGACTGCTTCCGTGTAGATAAGCGGCTGCTCAATAGGCGGCAATTGTCGTTGATCGACATCTACACCAATTTCCATATGCTCGAACTGATAGCCAATAAACTGCACAGGGCGAACGCCATAAAAAGGCGGTGGCTTAAAATTGAAGCGTCCGTTGGCATCGGCAGAACTATAAAAAATGCGATCTTCCAGACTAGAATACATCCCCAAAACACTCGCGCGCATTGCTTGATTTTGTTCATTGAGTAGCGTTCCCTTTACAGCAATTTCATCACCTAAATAAGCTGTAAGTTGATTTTGGGCTAAAATAGGACGATCAATCAAGCGACTGTCGCTCACCGACACCGCAATATTGCCACTGATCGGATTGCCTGCTTCATCTTGAATACCTATTTCAAGTGCCACTTCATCGCGAGGGCTGTAAGTCGTTTGATCTAGGTCGAGCGTGATTTGTAGTCCTTCCAAATTAGCATTTTCATTGGCTGGTAAGACCCCTGCTGCAATTTCCTGATTCGGTTTTAAATCATTGTAGATTGGAAAGATGGCACTGCTAATTGCGGATGCAATATTGCTAGTAGATAGGTTGGGCATTTGAGTGCGAAGGGAGAGTAATTCATCCGCATTCAAATCTGCTATATCGCCCGTTGGGAAAATGGATAGCCGATACCAGCCTGCGTCCATATTAAAAGGAATTTTATAATAGGATTCGACATAAGACTGCCCTTCGTTTTGCAGGAAATATTGCTTGATGGACTTACCCTCGGCATCAGAAATGACTACTTCTAGGGTGACTGTTTTGCCTTCGTAGGTCTTCGGTAGATGAAATTTATACCAAACAATTTCCCCCGTGACGTAATAGGATTTGTCCAAATGCAAAAGGGTCAGGTCGCTAGCTTGTCCGAAAGACAAGAAGCTGTTACTCACGAAAAAAAGGAGTAAGAAAAAAAGCGGAATCAGTTGTTTCATACTAAATAAGGATATAATTATTAGGACTGTACGAAGTTTGATTTTCAACATTTTACTTGGAAATAGCCTGAGTCAATGTAAGAAAATCGCGCAACAAGTATGCTCAATTAGTCTCTTCGGACGGAAACACAAATTTTTCTAAAAAAATTTGTGTTTCCGTCCATAAAAAATCTTCAGGCATACTTGTTGCGCAATCTCAAGGGATTGACCAAGTATTATTTCGAGCATCACCAAAAACTCGTACACTCTTACATACTGCGTTTGGGATAAAAAAGTGCATTTTCTCTTTTGTTGATTTGTTGAACTGTTTATTCGTTTAATGCTTTCAATATCAGTGTTTTGCGATTAAACGAATAAACAATTTAAACAGATAAACAAGTATATTCGTATGCACAAATTCATCCCGCTTGCAGTATATCTACTCTACCCAAAAATCAGGAACGGTCGTTTGGCTACCAACTTCTCCCGCACAATCACAACAAACGGATAAGGGACAGGGTCTGCCTTCTACGGGTGGACGTGGACAAGCCTTCGTTACATCAAAACCGAAGCCAGACACTTCTTCTGGAGAAACATACAGCCTTAGGGTGTCTTGTGAAAAGGCAGAAAAATAACCAAAAGCTTCCTGACTAGGATCATCTACGTTTTTGATATTAGAAGAAATTCGTCCCACGGGTGCGCTAAAGATGTTGCCGTCTGCCGCAAAGACTTGCTGTATTTGTCGCCAGTAATTGAAAGAGCCTTCACTAAGCGAACGTTGAAAGATGGTGTAATAATAGCCTTCGGCAAACTCGTAATTAACAGACACGTCAGACAATCCAAAGCGATTAATAGAATCTGCTTTCACCGTTGTTCCATCGAATAGATAGAAACCCGTCAAATCTATACTCGTCGTGATATAGCAGGTCTTGGAAACAAAATCAGGTATGAGCATCGAATCGGTTACTTTAAAAGTACGCTCTGGCACCCAATGCAAACGTGCATATGTTCCAGTCTCCTTGATGAGTAGTGGAGCGTCTACGGAGAAACCAACGACATCAAAAGTCCTAAGGTCTCCATTGGGATCTAAGCGTTGCTGTGCCACGGGGCGGGCTTGAAGTTGTCCACCTTGCACCGGTCGAGTCATCACTTCAAAATCTGATTCAAAAACGCGTCCATCAAACAGACCAACCCGAATTTTGTACTGCCGATCAAACTCAATTTTTACAGGATCATTGGGATCAGAAAAGCGATAAAAATGAACACCATCTTGCCTGAAAGGTACTTCTACCGAATTACCTGCTTCATCTATCAACAAGACAGATTGCGCCCTAATAACAGAAAAACTACTAATATCAAAATTGAAAACCCGCTCTAAAAACACCGTAATTTCAGCAGGATCACCCATCACCAATTCCCCCCGAATCTCAACGCTATCATCCAGTCCCTTGGGTGTCTCCAAATCAATCTTATCCAAGCAAGAAAAGGCAACTGCTAGCAGCAATATGGAAAATGTCCGAAAAATTCGCATGTGCTTTAATTTTTGTTGTGTGGTTTCATGGTTTCATTGTTGCATGGCTTCATAGTTTCATGGCTTCGTGGTTTCATGGCTTCGTGGTTGTCTTGCCTCGAACATTCAAACATTTAAACATTTAAACATTCCGTCCCACTAATCACTAGATCACAGTATCTCAAAGTTAAAGGTCAGGGAGGGGAAAGCGGTACCCAAAATGGCTAGTTTATTGGCTTGCACCAATTGGAAAGGGGCTTGGGTATAGAACACAGAAAAAGCATTTCTTCTAGCGTACACATTATAAATAGAAATCGTCCAACTGGTACGGAACTTTTGGTCTTTTTTGTAGCCTTGTCCCAGTGTGTAGGCAATATCTAAGCGGTGATAATCGGGGATACGCAGTTCGTTGCGCAAAGAATAAAGCGGAATGACCAAACCATTCGCCAAACGAGTGTTACCAACGGGCGGAGTAGTGGGGCGTCCTGTCCCGTAGATAAAGTTGACGGTTAAAGTATTTCTTCGATTGGGCTGGTAGTTAAAGACAATAGATAGATCGTGTGGTTTGTCAAAATTGCTGGGATACCAATTGTCTCTATTGATGCCTGCCACCAAACGCTCCGAGCGCGAAAAGGCATAGCTCACGAAGCCATTAATCACACCCGTATTTTTCTTCAAACTCAATTCAAGACCATAAGAACGACCCGTTCCTTCAATGAGTTCTGTTTCTAGTTGCTCATTCATCACCAATTGCGCAAAATCACGATAATCAAACAATTGATCGACATAGCGTCCAAAGACTTCGGCAGAAAATTCGTACAGATTGTTATCCGAATTTTGGAAATAGCCCACCGAAAAATTGTGCGACCGCTGAGGTTTGATGTATTGCGTACTCAATTGCCACTGACTGGTTGGTGTCGGTGAATCTCCGTTGAAAATCTGATTAATGAACTGTGAAGTACGACTATAACCGCCTTTGATGGAAGCATTGGTATTCAGTTTGTAGCGCATCGACAATCTTGGCTCAAAACTGCTATAAGTTTCGATGACATTTTCAAGCAAGCTACTCCCCGTTGTACCACTCAGGCTAGGTCGATTTTCATCTTCGTATTCAAATACCGTTTTTGGTCCTAAAAATTGATAGAGCGCAAAGCGCAAACCACCCGAAACACTAAAGCGCGGCGAGACCGTCCAATTGGTACTCGCAAAAATGGAAGATTCCAAACCTTTTTCGGTCTCTAGGGATTGAGAAACGACCAGCGAACTATCCGTAAAGGGTTGTTGGCTGCCAGGATTGACTTGATAATAGATGGACGCAATACCTGCGTCTATTTGTAGATTGTTGCTTGGCGTGAAGGTCAATTGTTCCTTGGCTTTAATGTAGGAAACATCATTGTTCAACTGCGCCGCATCTATGCCTTGTAGGTCAAAACGCGCGCTTTCGTATTTGCTGCCAACCAGTGTGAAATTGGAAAGGGCTTTATCAGAGAACAGTGTTCGATAGGTAAATTGTCCGAGCAGCGTACTGTATTCAAAACCAAATTCTTCATTGTACGTGAACTCATCTTCGGAGGCGTAACCAGAAAGCACGATGGTGTTTTTATCGTTTAAGCGAAAAGTAAGCCGGGCGTTGGCATCGTAGAAAAAAGCAGAACTTCGATTGACCTCCAATACGTTAATCAGGTTCAGAATCCAGTCGGAATAAGAAGAACGAACCCCCGCAATGA
>JBCDKV010000358.1:0-5702 GCA_038746215.1 Bacteroidota bacterium
ACGATTACGCGTATTTAAAGCTTCTATTTGAAATCTGTTTTGGCTCATACAGTATTTTGTTCTTAACGTCTTTTTAGCACTTTTTCCACTAAAAGAAATGAGGTCGATTGCAGCCAATTACAGAAATGTCCAGTAGTCTATCCGTTACTTATACTGCAAACAGGATGAATTTGTATATATGAATATATTTGTTTATCTGTTTAAACTGTCTATTTGTTTAACTGCAAAGCATTGATATTGACAGCATCAAAACAAATCAACAGTTCAGCAAATCAACAAAGAAGAAAATGTACTTTCTTATCTCAAACGCAGTATAGCTAGTGCTGATTTTTTACGCTTATATGAAAATTACTATACGGCTCAAATGTACTTTTGTGCATCAAAAAAGTGGTGAAAAGTAAGTTCATTTTTGTCTGAAAGGATTTTTGAAAATGAAATTAGGAACGAAGTTTTTCATTCCTTTTTCAAAGAACAATACACTTCAACAGATCAATGTCAAAACGCATATAATTTTTGTGTTTTCGGTTATCCTTTTTAGTACTCATCTTGTTCTACTCACGACAACAACTATTCGACAAAACTTAGCGCAATGAAAAAAATATATATCGTCGTTTTTGCAATGATCGGATTCGCGGTCATGCTACTCTTGACTGCTTCTGGCGACGTCAGTACGTATTCTTCTTTTGCCGAGGCAATGAATACGGACAGAAAAGTGAAAGTTGTGGGTCAACTATCCAAAGACAAGCCAATTGAATATAATCCTTCCGTTGATCCGAACTACACGGGCTTTTACATGAAGGACGGAAACGGCACGGAGCGCAAAGTATCGCTTTTGATGAGTAAGCCGCAAGACTTCGAGCGTTCGGAGCAGGTCGTGCTGACAGGTAAAATGCAGGGCGATGAATTTGTGGCAACGGATATTTTGATGAAGTGTCCATCTAAGTATAAAGAAGAAGAGATTTTTTTAAGAGAAGAACAAGGTTAAGAACTGTAAATGGCAGATATTCAATACGTAGGAGAAAATTTATTACCAGGTCAAATTGGTCAGCTTGCAATCGTGGTAGGCTTTGTGGCGAGCATATTCAGCGTCATCACCTATTTTTTTGCTACCCAAAAGCGTCACGAACCAAAAGAAGCCGAACGCTGGTTGAACATGGGGCGTTTTGGCTTTTTGCTGCATGGCCTCAGTGTGTTCTCAGTTATAGGCATCATCATTTTCTTGATGCTCAATAAGCACTATGAATATCAGTACGTTCAAGCGCACGTCTCTGATGATCTGTCCTTTCGGTACGTATTTGTTGCCTTTTGGGAAGGGCAAGAAGGTAGTTTTCTGCTCTGGATGTTCTGGCATATTGTACTCGGTTTGGTACTAATGGTGAGTGCCAAAAAATGGGAAGCACCTACCTTATCGGTTCTCGCATTGATTCAAGCTTTCATTGGCTCGATGCTACTAGGATTGTACGTGACGGATGAGGTCAAAGTGGGTAGTAATCCGCTATTGTTGCTTCGCGATGTGATGAATATTCCATTGTTCAACAATGCGGACTATGTACAGCTCATTCGCGGTACAGGACTGAATCCGCTGCTTCAAAATTATTGGATGACCATCCACCCACCTACTTTATTTCTAGGTTTTGCTTCAACTGCACTTCCATTCTGCTACGCCATTGCGGGACTTTGGACGGGCGAACACAAAGCTTGGTTGAAACCCGCTTTACGTTGGTCGCTCTTTAGTGCTGGTATTTTAGGAACGGGTATTTTAATGGGTGGAGCTTGGGCTTACGAAGCCCTGAACTTTGGTGGCTACTGGGCTTGGGATCCCGTGGAAAATGCTTCTTTAGTACCTTGGCTGATATTAGTGGCAGGTGTACATACCAATTTGATTGCCAATGCAACGGGCTATTCCATACGCACGACCTATCTTTTCTACGTGCTGACCTTCTTTTTCATTCTGTATTCCACGTTTTTGACTCGTAGTGGTATACTCGGAGAAACCTCTGTTCACGCCTTCACGGAGATGGGATTGGAAACACAATTGGGGATTTTAGTGGCTTTCTTTCTCTTATTGGGTGTAGGTATGATCATCGTAAAAAACAAAGAGATTCCTAGTATTAAGCAGGAAGAAGCGACGAGTTCCAAAGAGTTTTGGATGTTTATCGGTACGCTAGTTTTGCTCTTTTCTTCCGTCCTAATCATAGGTTCTACTTCGCTCCCTATTTACAACCAAATCAGGCAGCTTTTCGACCCCATTTTTGAAGGTATTGTCATCAATGAACCCGTTCCACACTACAACAAATACCAGTTGTGGATTGCGATTTTTATTGGATTCTTGTCTGGTGTCGCTCAATTTCTGCGCTATCGTGAAAAGCGGTTTGAAAAATGGCGAATGGGCTTCTTCAAACATTTGGCATTGACCAGTTTAGTGACGGCTGTCATTACTTATTTGTTCACGCTTTGGATCAACGCTACCGCTTGGCAATATATTCTGATGTTGGCAGCAGGTGTTTTCACCATCGTCGCTAATATTGATTACCTTTTTGCCTTTGCTAAAGGGAATATGAAGCAAGCGGGTTCGGTCATTTCGCACTTTGGCTTTGGTGTTATGCTTCTTGGAATATTGGCTTCCAGCCTCAACAAGACAGCACTTTCTAAGAATACCTTTGCCATGAAAGGGCTGCCAATGTCAGAGGACATGATGAAGAAAAATGTCTATCTCTTAAAAGGAGAAGTCATGCCCATACAGCAGAATTACGAAGTAACTTACGTTAAAGATACTTTCGATCAATTTGTCCGAACCTTTGTCATCAACTTTAAGCAGAAGAACGAAGCGGGTGAAGTCATCCAAGATTTCAACGTATACCCTAACGTACAATACAATAAGGAATTTACAGAAATCGCTGCCCTAAATCCAGATACTAAACACTACTGGAACAAAGACATTTTTACCCACGTAGTTACCGTACCAAAAGCGGAATTGGATAAAGAATATGCGCAGCAAATCGAAGACAGCCTGAACTACAATCGCTACGATTTGGTCTTGGGACAGGATTTCACGCTGTACGATACCATTCAGGTGAGTAATTTAGATACGGCGGTTGTTCGCACCTATCCTGCCCGTCTACTGTCCATTGATCGTAATCCAAAGCATCTTGATTACCATGAGGAAGCTGGTGATCTAAAGGTCGGTGCAGTTATAGCTGTTAGCACCCCTGACTCTATTTACGAAGTGCGTCCAATGCTTGTTTTGCGTGGTCAAATGATTTTTAGCTACCCCGCTCAGGTCGGTGATCTGACGCTCAAAGCTAAACTAGATGAAAGGGTCTTCGACGAAGTCATTTTTATTGAGCAAAATTTAGATTATCAGTCTGTTCACCTAAAGCAAGGGCAGACCATACAGTTTGAGGACTACACGATACAATTTGGAGGCTTCAATCGCTCGCCCAATCACTCAGAATACAAAAAAGAAGAAGGCGACATTGCGGTGGGTGCGTATTTAGGTATCTCAAAGGATGGTAGAAGTTATAGCGCAAATCCTATTTATTTCATTCGCGAAAATAGACCTTATAATATCAAGGAGACAGTGCCCCAGACGGGTCTGCACGTCCGCTTCAACTCAATTGACCCTAAAACGGAGACCGCCGAATTTTTATTCGCACAGCAAGATGCCAGCGGCGCAACTATTCCCGTAGATATTGCAACAGATGCCACCCGTACTGATTTCATCGTTTTTGAAGCCATTGAATTTCAGGGAATTAACCTCTTTTGGATTGGTACGATTGCGATGATGCTAGGCTTCTTTTTTAGTTGGTTGGTGCGTTGGCGACAGCATGTAAAAATGAGTGTGTAAGCCAAGCCTACTAGTAACACAAAAATATGCTTTCAGACCTGCAGCTTCCCAATTTTAACCATCCTGAAGTAACCATCTTCTACGAATATGACTTGTCGATTCCAGTAGTAGAAGTAGAAAAGATATTGGCATTGCCTCGTGCTACGCTTGTCGAAGACATGGAAACAATTATCCAAGACTGGATAGCACGAGATGAGTTTTTGAGCCAACAAGTAAGTGCAAATTACTGGGCATCTTTTCCTCTTCATGCACTCTGGATATTGATGGAATTGGACGCAAAAGAGACCTTTCCTACGCTATTACAAATCCTTCAACAAAAGGATGACTTTGCATATAAGTGGATGAGTGACTACGTGACGGAGAGCCTGTGGGAAGTATACTTCGTATTGGGTGACGATAGACTGGAAGAGCTAAAAAATGTTTTGTTAGTTTCTGGGGACTGGGTCGTTAGAACACTTCCTTCTAAAGTTGCAGAACAAATTTATCTACATCAGCCAGAACGGAAAGCAGAAATATTGGCTTGGTATCATTCGGTCTTAGATGTCTTTTTGAGTATGGAAGCTTCCAATGAAGCATTGGATGCCGCGACAGTTTCGACGGTTGTCATGGAATTGATCTCATTTGGGGACGAAACATTTATTCCAAAAATTGAGGCTTTGGAGCGTAAACATTTAATTGATCCAATGTTTGCGGGTAGGGCAGCAAGTATAGCCGAAGAAATTAGAAATCCGACCTACTCAAATTTCAACAGAAAGCAGACCGTAAAAACGTCTATCTTTGAGCGGTATGCAGATGCTATGACCTGGTACAGCTACCAAGTAAAATATGGGAAAACAAACCAAAAAGACCGTAATTATCCACCTGTCCAAGCGGCGGCTGATAATTCAGTGAGGAAACTTCCTTTACCGAATAATAAGATCACTAAAAAAGCAAAGAAAATTGGTCGAAATGACCCTTGTCCCTGTGGGAGTGGAAAAAAGTATAAAAAGTGTTGTCTGAATCGTTAAAAGAGAGACTAAGGGCTTGCGTAAAAATAAACGTTACATTTGATGCGATCTTTTTGCTTTCATACTGTGTTGCCAAAGTAGTCACTTATCCCGATAAACTCCAACTTTGACGCCTTGTCTGAAAACAAAAGTCTCCACCTCAATTTGTATCATTTATTTCTACGCAAGCCCTAACTCCCACTATCCTGCTCCAAATAAGCATCCAACACCACCACGCTTGCCAAAAGAATAGCTTGGTCTTCCATCTGAAAGCACGTCAATTCGTAGCAACGACGTAGGTTTTTACTGCTTCTCTTGAGCGTCGCAACAATCTCATCTTCTTTGTGAAATTGGTAGTTTTTTCGTCTGCTGTCACAACTTATTTTGTAAGAAGCTCCGTCTAAACAATCCATAAAAAATACAGATTTGAAAAAGCGATATTTGCGATGCAAATTCGCGATCTTCTGTCCACCTGCTAGGATTTCATAATTAGACCACAAGCCTTTGTAATATTGTTTTATCTCTAGTTTTTCCTGATGTAATTTGTAGTGTTTAGCAAATACGCCTGAACGCTCTTTGGATACCTTGGAAGTGGGTTGTTCGTGTATGTCCAAAATTTCGAAGCGATTTTTTCGAGAAAATATATTTTTCACCAAAGTATATTGCATATTCACGGGTTTTGATGGATAAAGAATAGGCGTATACGAAGTTTTTTGCATTGGCTTAGCTCGACTTTAGCCTTTTGCTATTAGCTGTTAGCTTGGTTCGCAAGTAATTATGCGAATAACGACTGTATATATCTCATTTTTCTTGACATTTGACTCAGATATGGTTCAGGTCAATATCCGCAAATTGAGCAACAAGTATGC